>JALWYP010000502.1 GCA_026992695.1 Flavobacteriaceae bacterium | reverse complement strand
TATCATTTCTACGCAAAATAGAATTTTCATCTCGCAACTCTCTTGGTGAAACGATTTGACCTTCTTTTAATAATTCAGAATCACCTGCATTGGTAACCACTTTCATTCCGAATATTTTATCGTTTTCTTCAATAAAATCGTATTTATGAACCAATTGATTTTCTAAGAACGTGGTATCGCCTGAATCAACAATCTTAACTTTACGCATCATTTGGCGAACAACCACCTCAAAGTGTTTATCATTAATCTTCACACCTTGTAAACGATAAACCTCTTGTACTTCATTTACCAAATACTGTTGAACCGCAGAGGGACCTTTTATGTTAAGAATATCGAGCGGTGTAATTGAACCATCTGAAAGAGGAGATCCGGCTCGTACATAATCGTTTTCTTGAACTAAAATTTGATTGGAAAGTTTAACCAAATACTTCTTAATCTCACCTGTTTTTGCTTCAATAATAATCTCACGATTACCACGTTTAATTTTTCCAAAAGAAACCACACCATCTATCTCACTTACAACAGCAGGATTTGATGGGTTACGTGCTTCAAATAATTCAGTTACACGAGGAAGACCCCCTGTAATATCTCCTGCTTTTGAAGATTTACGCGGAATTTTAACTAAAATTTTACCAATCTTAATTTTCTCATCATCTTCTACCATAATGTGTGCTCCTACCGGTAAGTTGTACGAACGTATTACCTCTCCATCTTTTCCTACAATATGAAGTGTAGGTATTTTTTTCTTATCTCTAGATTCAGAAATAACTTTTTCTTGGAAACCGGTTTGCTCATCAATTTCAACTTGGAAAGTAACCCCTTGTTCTATATTTTCATATTTAACAGAACCTGCAAATTCAGAAATAATAACACCATTATAGGGATCCCATTGCGATATTACATCATCTTTTTTAACAGCATCACCATTTTTAACAAAAATAGTTGAACCATACTGAATATTATTTGTGCTTAAAACAATACCTGTTTTCTTATCAACAATTTTAATTTCTGAAGTACGAGAGATTACAACATCAATAGATTTTCCTTCAGAATTTTCACTTTTAACGGTTTTAAGATCTTCTATTTCAGCAATACCATCAAACTTGGCAACTAATTTATTTTCTTCAGAAATGTTACCCGCAATACCCCCAACGTGGAAGGTACGCAATGTTAACTGTGTTCCCGGTTCACCAATAGATTGTGCTGCTACTACTCCTACTGCTTCTCCTTTTTGAACCATTTTATTGGTAGCTAAATTACGACCGTAACAAGAAGCACAAATACCTTTTTTAGCTTCACATGTTAATGCCGATCTTACTTCTACCGATTCGATTGGAGATGCTTCAATTACTTGTGCAATTTCGTCTGAAATATGACCACCAGATTCAACTAACAACTCATTTGTTAATGGGTTATATACGTCATGTAATGATGTTCTACCAGCAATTCTTTCGCCTAACGTTTCAACAACTTCTTCATTTTTCTTAAGTGGTTTTACTTCTATACCTCGTAAGGTTCCACAATCTTCAGTATTGATAATTACATCTTGCGATACATCTACCAAACGTCTGGTTAAATAACCGGCATCTGCTGTTTTAAGAGCCGTATCTGCAAGTCCTTTACGTGCACCGTGAGTAGAAATAAAGTATTCAAGAATTGATAGTCCTTCTTTAAAGTTTGAAAGAATTGGATTTTCAATAATCTCCCCACCTCCTGCGGTAGATTTTTTAGGCTTCGCCATTAATCCACGCATTCCGGTAAGCTGTCTAATTTGTTCTTTACTACCCCTTGCACCAGAATCAAGCATCATATACACCGAATTAAACCCTTGTTGATCTTCTCTAATACGTTTCATAGAGAGTTCGGTAAGTTCGGCATTGGTTGCCGTCCAAATATCAATAACTTGGTTATATCGCTCGTTATTGGTAATAAGCCCCATATTATAGTTTCCTATAATAGCATCTACTTTTTTATTGGCTTCATCTATCATTGATTGCTTTTCGGCAGGGATAATAATATCTCCTAAACTAAATGACAATCCTCCTTCAAAGGCAAATTTATAACCTAACGTTTTTATTCCATCTAGAAAATCGGCAGTAGTAGGTACATCGGTTATTTTTAAGATATTACCAATAATGTCTCGTAAAGACTTTTTGGTAAGAACTTCATTAATATATCCGGCTTGTTCGGGTACTTGCTCGTTAAAGATTACTCTACCTACCGTAGTGGTAATAATTTGATTAACTAATTCTCCTTCTTCATTAAAATCTTTGGTTCTAATTTTTATTTCAGCGTTAAGATCAACTTTCTTTTCGTTATAAGCTATAATTAATTCTTCGGCTGAATAAAAGGTAAGTCCTTCGCCAATTACTTTATTGTTTTTGGTAGATTTTCGAAGTTTGGTCATATAATACAGACCCAATACCATATCTTGAGAAGGTACAGCAACCGGTGATCCGTTAGCAGGGTTTAAGATATTATGAGAAGCCAACATTAATAGTTGTGCTTCTAATATTGCTTCGGGTCCAAGTGGTAAATGCACCGCCATTTGGTCACCATCAAAATCGGCATTAAATGCTGTACAAACCAATGGATGTAACTGAATTGCTTTTCCTTCAATCAACTTAGGTTGAAATGCTTGAATACCTAAACGGTGTAAGGTAGGAGCACGGTTAAGTAATACCGGATGTCCTTTCAACACATTTTCTAAAATATCCCAAACAACGGGTTCTTTTTTATCGATAATCTTTTTAGCAGATTTTACTGTTTTTACAATTCCTCTTTCTATTAATTTTCTAATAATAAAAGGTTTGTACAGCTCGGCAGCCATATCTTTAGGAATACCGCATTCGTATAATCTTAGTTCGGGTCCTACAACAATAACCGAACGAGCCGAATAATCTACCCGTTTTCCTAATAAGTTTTGACGAAAACGTCCTTGTTTTCCTTTTAAAGAATCGGAAAGTGATTTTAACGGACGGTTGGCATCTGTTTTTACAGCTGAAGATTTACGTGTGTTATCAAACAATGAATCTACCGATTCTTGTAACATACGTTTTTCATTACGCAAAATAACTTCTGGAGCTTTTATCTCTACTAATCTTTTTAAACGATTGTTTCGAATGATTACTCTTCGGTATAAATCATTTAAATCGGATGTAGCAAAACGACCACCATCTAATGG
>JALWYP010000501.1 GCA_026992695.1 Flavobacteriaceae bacterium | reverse complement strand
AACCTCTTTATTTATACGAAATAATAAAAACGCTATTGAGGGAACGATACTTTAGAAAGAGTAAACGATACGGTTGAATTAGTAATAAGATTCGTAAAAATAAATTATAATTTCCCTTTATCTGAAAATTATTGCATCGTGTTTAAAAAGCGTAATACGTTTTTTTCTATTCGTTGGGTTATGTTTAACGTGTCTGCTTTTATAAAAGTCTCACCGGTAATGTTTTCGTAAAGCTCGATGTATCGATTAGAAACTGTTTCAATATATGCATCGCTCATTTCAGGCACAAGCTGTCCTTCTAACCCTTGAAAACCGTTTTGTATAAGCCATTGCCGTACAAATTCTTTAGAGAGTTGCTTTTGAGGTTCACCTTTTGCTTGGCGTTCTTCATAACCTTCAGAATAAAAATACCGTGATGAATCGGGAGTGTGAATTTCATCAATTAATACTATTTTTCCGTCTTTTGTTTTTCCAAATTCATATTTAGTATCTACTAAAATAAGCCCTCTGCTTTTTGCTATTTCGGTGCCACGCTGAAACAACTTTATAGTATAATCTTCTAAAATAGCGTAGTCTTCTTTAGAAACAATTCCTCTTTTTAAGATATCTTCTTTTGAAATATCTTCATCATGATTACCCTTTTCGGCTTTGGTTGCAGGTGTAATAATTGGATTGGGGAATTTATCATTTTCTTTCATTCCGTCAGGCATAACCACTCCGCAAAGCATTCGTTTTCCGATGTTGTATTCTCTAGCTGCATGACCACTTAAATACCCACGTATAACCATTTCAACTTTAAAAGGTTCGCACGCTAAACCAATGGCTACATTGGGGTCTGGTGTAGCTAACAACCAGTTAGGAACAATATCTTGGGTATCGCGCATCATTTTTGTGGCAATCTGATTAAGAATTTGTCCTTTGTACGGAATTCCCTTTGGCATTACTACATCAAAGGCACTTAACCTGTCTGTTGCTACCATTAATAGTAAATTGTTTTCAAGCGTATAAACATCTCTAACTTTTCCTTTGTATACCGCTTTTTGACCGGGAAAATTAAAGTTGGTATGGGTTAGGGTGTGCATGTGTTTAAGGTTTAGGGTTTAGTATCCTGTTTTCAGTAGGCAGTTTTTAGTTTTCAGTAGGCAGTTTTCAGTATTCTTTGTGTTTATTCATAAATATGAACTACCCTGATTAGTGGTAACCGTTTTTTATTAATTCTTCATTATCAAAAATAATAAACTATTTTAAATTCTAAATCGAAAAAATCATCAATCATAAATCTCCAATCCCCAATCAAAACAATCATCAATCTACATTTTCAATTGCTTTATAGGCTGCTATTACTTTTTTAACAAGTCGGTGTCTAATCACATCTTTGTCATCTAAATAAATAACACCAACTCCTTTTACATTTTTTAAAACAAGCAATGCTTCTTTTAATCCGGAGATAACTCGTCTTGGAAGATCGATTTGTCCCGGATCGCCTGTAATCATAAACTTAGCATTTTTCCCCATTCGGGTTAAAAACATTTTCATCTGCGCATGGGTCGTGTTTTGAGCTTCGTCTAAAATTACAAAAGCATGGTCTAGTGTACGACCACGCATAAAAGCCAAAGGAGCAATTTGAATGGTTCCTTTTTCGATATAAGATTCTAACTTTTCAGGAGAAATCATATCTCTAAGAGCATCATAAAGCGGCATCATATAGGGGTCTAATTTTTCTTTTAAATCGCCCGGAAGAAAGCCCAAATTTTCACCTGCCTCTACTGCCGGTCGAGTAAGCACGATGCGCTTTACTTGTTTTTCTTTCAATGCCTTAACAGCTAAAGCAACACCTGTATAGGTTTTACCGGTTCCGGCGGGACCAACCGCAAAAACCATATCGTTACTTTTCATTAGTTCTACCAATTTTCGTTGGTTAACCGTTCGTGCTTTTATTTTATTTCCGCCTACACCATGTACTAGTATATCGTTAGACGATACAGGAGTTTCATAATCTTTTTTTCCGTTGCTAAGCAAAATTCGTTCAATGGCGTTTTCATCTAATTTGTTGTATTTCATAAAATGCTCCAGCAACAAAGATACTCGCTTATCAAACTCTTCAAGAATCTCGGGATCACCTAAAGCCTTAATTTTATTTCCTCTTGCAATAATTTTTAACTTCGGAAAGTATTTTTTAATTTGAGAAATGTTTGTGTTTTGTTGTCCAAAAAAATCTTGTGGACTAATCTCGGTAAGTTCAATGATAAGTTCGTTCAAAAGCAATATAAATTAAAATTATACACAGTACTATAAAAATAGTTTTTTCTAGTAACAAAAGTACAGTATTTTTGTGTTACTTTGTGTAACAAAACAGCAACAATTTTATATGCCCATAATAACCATTACAACCGATTTTGGAGAAAAAGATTTCTTTACAGGAGCGGTAAAGGGAGCAATTTACGCCGAAATAGAAGATATAAAAATTGTTGATATCTCTCATGGCATTTCGCCTTTTCATATCACCGAAGCGGCTTATGTTATTGAAAATGCGTACAAACGTTTTCCTAAAAACACCATCCATATAATTGGTGTAGATGCAGAGTTAACACCTGAAAACAAGCATATTGCCGTATTGTTGGACGGGCATTATTTTATTTGTGCCAACAACGGAATTATCTCTATGCTCACAAATAAAATTAATCCCGAACAAGTGGTAGAGATTACCATTCATAATCATATTAGCAGTAATTTTCCCGTATTAGATGTTTTTGTAAAAGTGGCATGTCATCTTGCTCGAGGTGGTAAATTAGATGTTATTGGTAAATCTATTTTAGGTTTTTTACCCGAAAAAGGTGGGTTAAAACAACTTACCGGATTAAATCCTGTTATTAATCCTGCCGGAAATCAACTAAAAGGTACCATTATTTATATCGATAATTACGGAAACGTTGTGTGTAACATTACCAAAAAACTTTTTGAAGATGTTGGTAAAGGAAGACCTTTTATAATACGTGCCCGTACAGCCACGTTTAAAGAAGTTTTTTCTACTTACAGTGAAGCAATTCATTTTGACAAGGACAAAAATGTTAGAGAAGAAGATGGAAAGAAAATAGCAATTTGGAATTCCTCCGGTTATCTTGAATTAGCAATTTATAAAAGTAACCCGAGTACGGTAGGAAGTGCCTCCACACTTTTTGGATTAGGATATCGAGATATGGTTACCATTCAATTTGAAGCTAAATAAACCGGAATATGCTAACACGAATAGTAAAAATGGAATTTCAACCCGAAAAAACATCAACGTTTCTTCAAAACTTTGATAGGGTAAAGCATAAAATTAGAAATTTTGAAGGTTGTAAACACCTCGACCTTCTTCAGGACGCAAACAATCCGGCAATTTTTTTTACTTATAGTAAGTGGGAAAATCTTCAAGCACTCGAAAATTATAGAAATAGTGAATTATTTAAAACGGTGTGGATAACAACCAAGAAATTATTTCGTTGTAAAGCACAAGCTTGGAGTGTAACCAAAATAGATAGTATTGAAAATTAGTTTATCGAAAAAACTCTAAAAATATGATTGCCATAATTAAACGTGAAATACAAGCCTTTTTTTCTTCTGCAATAGGCTATTTGGTTATAGGTGTTTTTTTGCTTATTAATGGTTTGTTATTATGGGTTTTTAAAGGACAATACAATATTTTTGATAATGGTTTTGCCGATTTAAGTGCGTTTTTTAACCTAGCTCCTTGGATGTTTTTATTCTTAATACCCGCCATAACCATGCGCTTGTTTAGCGATGAAGCACGTATTGGCACGCTGGAATTATTACTCACCAAACCCATATCTACCTTACAACTAGTATTAGGAAAGTACATTGGAGCTGTAATTCTTATTCTCTTAGCTTTAGTACCTACTTTGTTATATATTCTTGCTATCGACAAGCTGGGAAATCCGCCTGGTAATTGGGACTTAGGAAGTACGCTAGGTTCCTACATCGGACTTTTATTATTAGCCCTTTCTTACACGGCAATTGGTGTTTTTTGCTCTACACTATCTAAAAACCAAATCGTGGTTTTTTTACTTTCGGTTTTTCTAAGTTTCTTTTTTTATTATGGATTTGAAGGAGTTTCTTCGGTTATTAACTCGTCAACCAATTTAATTAAAAATATAGGAATGCAATCGCACTTCAGCTCTTTAGCACGAGGTGTGCTAGATACTAAAGATGTAAGCTATTTTATAGGAGTAACCGTTTTCTTTCTTTTTCTTACAGCAAATAAGCTTCGGAAAAAAGACAAAAAAAAACTGTATATAAGTCTTTTTGCAATTCTTACTTTTATCATTTTAGGAAACACGTTTCACAAACGTTTTGACCTTACACAAGACCACAGATATTCACTTTCTGAAGCTGCTAAAAACATAATTAGCACCGTAGATTCGCCTTTGGTTATTGATGTATTTTTAGAAGGAGATTTACCTTCAGAATTTAAGAAATTACAAGCCGAAACAGATTATTTACTTGAAGAATTTAGAACCTATAATCCAAATGTTAAAGTTAATTTTATCAATCCATTAGAAGATGAAGCTAATTCTGAAGACATGCAAAAGCTTTTTCTTCAATACGGAATGCAACCTGCACAAATTTCGGTTAAAGAAAACGGAAAATTAAGCACACAAGTCGTGTATCCTTGGGCATTGGCGTATTACAATGACGATGCGGTAAAAATTAGGTTGCTCAAAAATACGCTGGGAGCTACAGAGGAAGAACGCATTAATCATTCGGTTCAAAACTTAGAATATGTCTTTGCCGATGGTTTTTCTAAGTTGGTTTTTCCGAAAAAACGAAAAGTAGCTGTTATTAAAGGCAACGGTGAATATGACGATAAGCACATCGCCGATTTTTTCAGAACATTAAAAGAATATTATTACATAGCACCTTTTACATTAGATTCGGTAACTGTTTCGCCTCAAAAAACGTTGCAAAATTTAAAGAAATATGATTTAATTGTTATTGCAAATCCTACCGAGAAATTTTCAGAACAACAAAAATATGTGTTAGACCAATATACCATGAAAGGTGGAAAATCGCTTTGGTTAGTTGATGCTGTCGGACTGCAACAAGACACAATATCGAGTAATTTGTTTGCTTATAACAAAGACCTTAATCTTATCGATTTTTTCTTTAAATACGGCGTGCGATTAAATCCAGATTTAGTAAAAGATGTGTATTGCGCTCCTATTGTTTTGGCAACCGGGCAAGAAAACAATACTACTTACAATAAATACCCTTGGTTTTACAGTCCGTTAAGCGCAAGTCTAAGCAAGCATCCGGTGGTTACAAATATTGAAGCCGTAAAGTTTGACTATGCTTCTGTAATGGACACATTACCTAATGAAGTTAAAAAAACTATTTTGCTTAGCAGTTCTCCATTAAGTAAAAAAATTGGAGTTCCCACCAAAATTGATATCAATCAAGAAATTAATAAAAACTTAGAAGTAATTAATAATAATCCTGTTCAGTTTGGTTATAATTCTGGTGAATTTCCTCTTGCCGTTTTATTGGAAGGAAAATTTACTTCGGTTTATAACAACCGAATTAAACCATTTAAAATTTCGGAAGATTTATCACAAAGTACAGCGACAAAAATGGTGGTAATAAGCGATGGGGATGTTATAAAAAATCAATTAAAAAACGGGCGTCCTCTATCGTTAGGTTTTGATAAATGGACTAATACGCAATACGGAAACAAAGAATTTTTACTCAATGTAGTAAACTATTTGCTAGACGATAGTGGCTTAATACAATTGAGAACCAAAACAGTTACTGTACCATTTCTTGACTCTCAAAAAACAGCCAATAATCGTATGTTTTGGCAAATGGTTACCATTGTTTTTCCTTTGGTAATATTAGGTTTATTTGGACTGGGATTTGTAATGTGGCGAAGAAAAAAGTATAGAAAAATCTCTTAACCCATATTATTTTCTACTTAAAACTCTTTCACACGCACTTACGATTGCTTTGGCGTTGAGACCATATTTTTCCATAAGTTGTTCGGGGGTTCCCGATTCGCCAAAAGTATCTTGCGTAGCAACAAATTCTTGAGGTGTTGGTAAATTTTCGGCTAAAGTACGAGCAACACTTTCACCCAATCCTCCCAAATAATTATGTTCTTCGGCGGTAACGATGCATCGGGTTTTAGAAACACTATCCAGTATAGCTTTTTTATCTAAAGGTTTTATGGTATGTATGTTAATTACATCTGCAGAAATTCCTTTGTTATTTAATGTCTCGGTTGCTTTAATAGCCTCCCAAACCAGATGCCCGGTAGCGACAATGGTTACATCATTGCCCTCGATAAGATGAATGGCTTTACCAATTTCAAAATCTTGGTCTTCCGGAGTAAAATTTGCCACTTTTGGTCTTCCAAAACGTAAATACACAGGACCTTTATGTTCGGCAATGGCAAGTGTAGCTGCTTTGGTTTGGTTATAATCGCAGGTGTTGATAACCGTCATACCGGGAAGCATTTTCATAAGCCCTATATCTTCTAAAATTTGATGCGTAGCTCCGTCTTCTCCCAAGGTTATTCCGGCATGTGAAGCACAAATTTTAACATTTTTATCACTATACGCTATACTTTGTCTAATTTGGTCGTACACTCTTCCGGTAGAAAAATTTGCAAACGTACCTGTAAAAGGTATTTTCCCGCCTATAGTCATTCCGGCAGCCATACACATCATATTGGCTTCGGCTATACCAACTTGAAAAAACCGATTGGGATGATTTTTCTTAAAAGCACCCATTTTTAAAGAGCCTGTTAAATCTGCACAAAGCGCAACAATATTTTCGTTTGCTTTACCTAATTCTTCCAGCCCGTCTCCAAATCCTGAACGAGTATCTTTTTTACCTGAATCTATATATTTTTTCATTTTTTAAAAAATTTGGTTTTGTAGTATTCGTTTTAGCCAACAACCGTTTAATAATCCCCGAGAGTTTCCGGATTTTGAGCTAAAGCTAATTCTAATTGTTCATCATTGGGTGCTTTTCCGTGCCAGGCATTGGTGTGCATCATAAAATCGACACCATTTCCCATTACCGTGTGTAACAAGACACAAACGGGTTTGCCTTTACCGGTTTCGTCTTTGGCTTTTTTCATACCGGTACTAATTGCTTCCAGGTTATTTCCTTCTTTAATTTCTAGGACTTTCCAATCAAAAGCTTCAAATTTTTTGCGCAAATCTCCCATTGGCAATACATCGTTTAAAGAGCCGTCTATTTGTTGTTTGTTGTAATCTACCGTAACAATCAAATTATCTACATTATTTCCGGAAGCATACATAATGGCTTCCCAGTTTTGACCCTCTTGTAATTCACCATCGCCACATAAGGTATACACCAAATGGCTATCATTATTAAGTTTTTTTGTTTGCGCAGCACCAATAGATACCGAGATACCTTGTCCTAAAGATCCAGAGGCAATTCGTACGCCCGGCAATCCTTCGTGGGTTGTAGGATGACCTTGCAATCTGGTGTTTAATAATCTAAATGTATTTAGTTCTTCTACCGGAAAATAGCCAGATCTTGCCAATACACTATAAAAAACAGGGGAAATGTGTCCGTTTGATAAGAAAAATAAATCTTCCCCAATACCATCCATATCAAAGGTGTTTTTTCTCTCCATAATCACATGATACAAAACAATAAGAAATTCTGTACAACCTAAAGACCCTCCGGGATGTCCTGAATTTACTTTATGTACTTGACGTAAAATATCTCTTCGGGTTTGAACAACTAACTTTTGTAAATAATCTAAATCCGGCATATTGTTATTTTTTATGGTGTCAAAAATAACATATCCCCTAGCCTTAACAAAAAAGTTTACAACTCACTTATTAACGATTTTAGTGTTTTGTTAACAGAAAAAGTTTCTTCAATTCTTTATTTTTAAAACCAAATAAGAATTACTGCTTTTTACTTTCAGATTTCATTTCCAGTTTCATGAATGATAGTATCTTTGCCTTTCTGTTTTTCAATTTAATTAAATGAAATTTACTGTATCTCAAATCGATAAACACTCGCAAGCAAGAGCCGGGCAATTCACTACCGATCACGGCACCATTGAAACTCCTATTTTTATGCCCGTAGGTACAGTAGGAACTGTAAAAGGTGTGCATCAAAGAGAATTAAAACAAGATATTAATCCCGATATTATTTTAGGAAACACATACCATTTGTATTTAAGACCGGGAACAGCTATATTAGAAAAAGCCGGTGGTTTACACAAGTTTATGAACTGGGACAGAGCTATTTTAACCGACAGTGGCGGGTATCAAGTATATTCGTTATCGGCAAATAGAAAAATTAAGGAAGAAGGAGTTAAATTTAAGTCGCATATAGACGGAAGCTACCATGTATTTACACCCGAAAATGTCATGGAAATACAGCGTACTATTGGAGCCGATATCATTATGGCTTTTGACGAGTGCACGCCCTATCCTTGTGATTATAACTATGCAAAAAGATCGATGCACATGACCCATCGCTGGCTTGATAGGTGTGTAAATCATCTAAAAAAAGTACCTGAAAAATACAACTATAAACAAATCTTTTTCCCTATTGTACAAGGAAGTACATATAAAGATTTACGAAAACAATCTGCCGAGTATATAGCATCTGTTGGAGCAGACGGAAATGCCATTGGCGGATTATCTGTTGGTGAACCCGCCGAAGAAATGTATGAAATGACGGCTATTGTAACTGAAATTCTTCCGGAAGATAAACCGCGCTATTTAATGGGTGTGGGAACCCCAATAAATATTATTGAAAATATTGCATTAGGAATAGATATGTTTGACTGTGTAATGCCCACCAGAAACGGAAGAAACGGAATGCTCTTTACTGCTCACGGAACCATTAATATAAAAAATAAAAAATGGGAAGATGATTTTTCTGTCATTGACGAAATGAATATAACTTGGGTAGATACCCAGTACAGCAAGGCTTATCTAAGACATTTGTTTACTGTTAACGAAATGTTGGGAAGACAGATAGCCACCATACATAACCTCGGGTTTTATCTTTGGTTGGTTCGTGAAGCAAGAAACCATATCTTAGCAGGCGATTTTACTTCTTGGAAAAACCAAATGGTAAAACAAATGAACAAACGATTGTAAACTATTTTAAAAAGCAGTAACCGTTAATGCTAAGTATTTTAGACAAATACATATTAAAAAAATATCTCGGAACATTTTTTATGTTGCTGCTTATGTTTATTCCTATAGGAATAACTATAAACCTAGCCGAAAAAATAGATAAAATATTAGAAAAAGAAGTCCCTTTTCAAGATGTAGCGCTTTATTACTGGGATTTCACTATTTATTTTGCTAACCTCTTGTTTCCTTTATTTTTGTTTTTATCGGTTATTTGGTTTACTTCAAAGCTGGCTAATAAAACAGAGATTATTGCTTTTTTAAGTAGTGGCGTTTCGTATTATCGGTTTTTAAGACCTTATATTATTGGAGCCATTATAGTTTGTATAATTTCTTTATTTCTCGGAATGTATTTTGCTCCTCAAGCCAGTAAAGGATATAACGAGTTTATTTACAAGTTTTTAACTTCTAAAAAAGATCGAACTCAAAAAAATGTTTATCGGCAAATTAATGATACCGATTTTATCTATGTGAGTTATTTTAATGTAAAAAAGAAATCGGGTAATGATTTTACTTTAGAACATATTGAAGATAGCATTATGAAATATAAAATTAGTGCCAATCGTATTGTTTTTAACACTGAAGATTCAACCTATTCACTATATAATTACACAAAAAGAACCATTGGTAAAGACAATGATATTCTAGAAAAAAAACCTAAATTAGACACTACTTTTACTTTTGATTTAGACGACTTAACTCCGGTTGAATATATTGCGGAAACACTTAACTATGTTGAACTAAATAAGTTTATTGAAAAAGAAAAAGCAAGAGGTTCATCTTTTATTAACAGATATGAAGTCGTGCGAAACAAGCGTTGGAGTATTCCGGTGTCTATCTTTATTTTAACTATTATTGCCGTTGCGGTTTCTTCTAAAAAAAGAAGAGGCGGAATGGGTGTAAATCTTGCAATTGGAATTGGAATTGGAATGGTATTCGTTTTTTTCGATAAAATTTTTGGAACAATTGCTTCTCAAAGTAATTTTTCTCCTATTCTTGCCACTTGGTTTCCTAATCTTGTTTTTGGTATCTTAGCTATCTATTTACTTAGAAATGCCAAACGATAAACTCTTACAATACCTCCATTTACATTTTATTGTTTTTATATGGGGATTTACAGCCGTATTAGGCGCATTAATTTCAATAGATGCAATACCGCTCGTTTGGTACCGAATGGCATTGGCTTCCGTATTTATACTATTTTATTTAATTTATAAACTTATACATAAAAAACTATTACGTGTGCACAGCACAATGCCCATATGGCTCAGGGGTAGAGCACTTCCTTGGTAAGGAAGAGGTCGTGAGTTCAAGTCTCACTATGGGCTCCACCC
>JALWYP010000500.1 GCA_026992695.1 Flavobacteriaceae bacterium | reverse complement strand
ATTTGTTCTCATATAAATTGACTTTTGTGGTCAACCTATATCAGGGACGTACAAAAATCACAAATCCCCAATCCTCAATCCCCAATCGAAACAATCATCAATTGTGGTATTCTCGATACTTTCAACAAGTTGAAAATCTATCTGTAGGTAGGCAGGCTCGAATACCAATCTTAAATCTCCAATCCACAATCGAATAAATCGTAATTTATTACTAATTTTCGTATTAATTTATCTAATTTTGCCCCAAATTAATAAACCTAAAAAACCCTCGTTATGAGCTTTGTTGATGCTTACGAAAAAGAAATTTCGTTTCAAACAGACCGCCGTAAAGCCACGGTAGAATTTATTAAAATAATTAGTGATTTGTGGTATGACAAATCGGTAGAGTTAGTAATGTTTCGCAACCAACTTTTCGACCGAAGTGTAAGCGACATTTTAAACCTACACAAATATGCCGTAGATTTTGTTGAAAAACCCATTTCAATTTTTGATACGGTTGAAATCGCTAGAGCAATAAATCAGTTAGATTTACCTCCTGCTAAGATTGATATAGGTAAACTAACCTATGAATTTCATCTCGAAGACGATAAATTTCCCGATGCATTTGCTTTTGTTTCTCACAAACTTAAAGATGCTAAAGATGCCCAAAACATAACTCCCAAAGATGTGGTTTTATATGGTTTTGGTCGTATTGGAAGATTATTGGCAAGAGAACTTATGACTCGGTCTGGAAAAGGAACTCAAATGCGCCTAAGAGCCATTGTTACACGTGGTAAAATAGATAAAACGGTATTAGAAAAGAGAGCTTCATTGCTTCAATACGATTCGGTTCATGGCGATTTTAACGGTACGGTTTCTATAGATGAAGAAAACAATGCACTCGTAATAAACGGTACCTCGGTATACCTTATTTCGGCTAATGCTCCCGAAGAAATAGATTATACAAAATACGGAATAAATGATGCGCTTGTAATTGATAATACCGGAGCTTTTAGAGATGCTGAAGCCTTGGGTAGGCATCTAAAAGCTAATGGTGTTTCAAAAGTACTACTTACTGCTCCCGGAAAAGGTGTGCCTAATATTGTTCACGGTGTAAATCATTTAGATTACGACCCCAACAAAGTAGCTATTTTTTCAGCAGCATCCTGCACCACAAATGCCATTACTCCGGTTTTAAAAGTTATGGAAGACGAATTTGGTGTTATTCACGGGCATCTGGAAACCATTCATGCTTATACAAATGATCAAAATTTAGTAGATAATATGCACAAAAAATACCGTCGTGGTCGTGCAGCCGCTCTAAATATGGTTATTACCGAAACCGGTGCCGGAAAAGCAGTTTCAAAAGCACTTCCCTCTTTTGAAGGAAAACTTACCTCTAATGCAATTCGTGTTCCAGTGCCAAACGGTTCGCTGGCTATTTTAAATTTAGAATTAAACAAAAAAACTTCAAAAGAAGAAATAAATACCATAATGAAGAAATGGGCAATGGAAGGAAACTTAGTCGAACAAATTAAATACGAATTAAACAATGAACTGGTTTCAAGTGATATTGTTGGGTCTTCGGCTCCCTCAATTTTTGATAGCAATGCTACTTTAATACACCCAAACGGAACCAGTGCAATACTGTATGTATGGTACGATAACGAGTATGGTTACAGTCATCAAGTAATAAGACTTGCAAAATACATAGCCAAAGTAAGAAGGTTTACTTATTATTAATGAATATATTTAGCAAACAAACTATAAAAGCTCCTATTTTAGGGGCTTTTCTTTTTTAAAAGTAACAACAAACAAAATATTATCCTTAATTTTGTTGTAAAATAAACAAAATGGATCATCTTACTAAGTTAGAAGAACTACTCTATCAAGCCAATCAAGATATAAAAGACGGTTACTTTGATGAAGCCACAAATAAACTGGAACGTATTATTGATATGGATCCCAATTTTGGAAAAGCCTATAATCATTTGGGATATTTATATGAAGTAAAATTTAAAGAATACGACAAAGGAGAAACACTTTATAAATTGTGTTTAGAAAAAAGTCCGATGTATCCTCCTGTGTATTATAATTATGCTATTTTACTTTCAACGTTAGGTAAATTTGATGAATTAAAAGAACTGTTAGACAAAGCAATAAACATACCCGGTATTACTAAATCTACTATTTATAATGAGTATGCCATTATGTACGAGCAACAAAGTAAATTTGATGATGCCATAGAATATTATAAAAAATGTGGCTTAAATACGTTGGATAAAAATGTGCTTTCACGTGCTAAAGACTCGATAGAACGCTGTAAAATGAAAAAAGAATTACAATAACGCTATATGCGAATAGATATAATCACCGTTGTACCCGAACTACTCAAAAGTCCGTTTAGCGCCTCTATTGTAAAACGTGCTATTGATAAACAATTGGTAGAAATTCACTTACATAATTTGCGAGATTACAGCAACAATAATTATAAACAGGTAGACGATTATCAATTTGGCGGCGGTGCAGGTATGGTTTTAATGATTGAGCCAATTGACAAATGTATTTCTAAACTTAAAAAAGAAAGAAACTACGACGAAATTATTTATATGTCACCAGATGGTGAAACGTTTAATCAAAAAACGGCTAATAACCTTTCGTTAAAAGAAAATATTATTATTCTCTGTGGGCATTATAAAGGAGTAGATCAACGAGTACGAGACCATTTTATAACCAAAGAAATATCTGTTGGTGATTTTGTTTTAAGCGGTGGCGAATTAGCCGCAGCAGTTGTTTGCGATGCAGTTATAAGACTTATTCCGGGTGTTTTAGGTAACGAAACCAGTGCTTTAACCGATTCGTTTCAAGACAATTTATTAGCACCCCCTATTTATACGCGTCCTGCAAATTATAAAGGGTGGAAAGTACCGGATGTATTGGTAAGTGGTCACACCCAAAAAATTGAAACTTGGAGAGAAGAACAAGCCTTGCAACACACTAAAAAAACACGACCCGATTTATTAAACAATTTATAATACTTTTTAAATTACCTTTTATAAACAATTTTTTATTGTTTTCTTTGTTATCTGTTTCAAACTTAACCTACAGCAAAATGAAAAATTTTAGCACCCTAATTTGTTTTTTACTAATTTCCTTCGTTGCTTTTTCACAAGAAAAAAATAATAGCTTAGAAGACCAATTTTCCGGAGTTATAGAA
>JALWYP010000499.1 GCA_026992695.1 Flavobacteriaceae bacterium | reverse complement strand
ATATTAAAACTAATATTAAAAGAACTTTTTTTGATTAAAATACTTTTCTAAAACTACTAAAATAGAGAGTTTGTTGTTTTTTTAGCTAAAAAAAGTAAACTATTAAAAAGTAATATGTTAAGAGAAATTTAACTTTATTATTATGAACAGCACAATCCTATTTTTTCAATTTTAGTGTCCATTCAAAATAAAATTCAGATACGGTTTCACCTGCTTCATTAACACCTTTAGATTTTGTCCAGATGGTTTGCCCTTCTCCTGTAACAATGGCTTGATTGATGGTTTTGGCAATCTCTATGCCTTCTTCGCAACTAAAAGTAATTTTTCCCTTAGCTTTTTTATAAAAAGAAGCCTTGTTGTTTAAAACCAACATAGAAATTGGCTTACCACATTTTTTGATATGATGCATTACCAAAGCTCCAGTGCTCAATTCGGCTGCCATTCCTTGAATCGCCCAAAACATTGATTTAAACGGGTTTTTTGTAATCCATTTGTACCGCACCGAAGTGATACATGTTTTGCCGTCAATAAACTTTACACGCACGCCACAAAAATAGACCGAGGGCAGTTTGGCAAGCATAAAGAGATTAATCTTTCTAGGAGTTAACTTCATTATTTTAATTTATAATGGTTAAGCAGCATCTTTTCATATACTTTGCTTGGCAGCAAACATTTTAATAACACCGAAATTTTTTGTAATCGATCACCCACTTTATAGTGTACTTTTGGGTTTTTTGTTTCAATTACTTGATGTACTTTTTTTGCCATAGCAATGGGATTTTGTCCTTTGTCAACGTGCTCATTCATCATCTGCAAAGTGCAGCTGTACATTTTTTTGTAAGGGGAATCGTCCAGTATTGGGCTATGATAGCGTCCTGAAGCAATATTAGTAGCAAAGTCACCCGGCGCAATGTTGGTCATTTTTATTCCAAACTGTTTGGTTTCCATCCTAAAGGCTTCGGTAGTAATAGATAAGGCAGATTTTACTGAAGAATAAATACCTCGATACGGTAATCCCATATATCCGGCAATTGATGTAATATTAATAATAAGCCCGTTTTTTTGTTTTCGCATATGCGGTAAAACAGCGTTCATTAATCTAATGGGACCATAAAAATTGGTTTCAAAGGCTTTTTTTATTTCAACTTCAGGAGTCTCTTCAATAGGACCGGTAATTCCCACTCCCGCATTGTTTATTAATACGTCAATTTTTCCGCTTTGCGAAATAATTTTTGAAATTACACTTTGAATCGTTTCCGGTTGAGTAACATCCAATTGTAACAGTGGGAACGATGAGTTTTTATAACGACTCGGGTTTCTACTGGTTCCGTAAACAATGTATTTTTTAGATTGTAAATAGTCTCCTACTGCTTTTCCTATTCCTGAAGAACCTCCGGTAATCAATACAACTTTTGACATAATAGCGGGTTAATGGGCAAATATAAAAAAAACCTAACTTTCATTTTTAGGCACAAAAAATGGCAAGCTACCTACATCACACCGCTACGACCATCTACCCTTGCTGCGTTCCCGCCCTGGGGGATTCAACAGGAGCTGGTTGTGTAGGACTTGCCGGTGCAAATATACGCCATTTGTATCATTATGCAACAAGAAACGTTAAAATAAACACTTATATTTTTTCTATTTAAACAATATAAATACCTTGCAGAAAATTACTTTTTAAAAATGAATACATTTAAATTACTCATACTTACTTTTTTAAGTATTCTAGTCAGTCAATGTGGCGATAATACTGTAACAAAAGACTTTTTTTCTATTAAAATCAGCAACGCAAAAAAAGCGTATACTGTTCAAGATAATGTTACGATAGAAGTACTTAACAAGAAAAATACAACAATTGATTCAGTGGTGTATTTTATCGGTAATCCCATTCAGATTGGAAAACCGGAAAAAATAAGCATTCAGTCTAAATTGAAACCGGAAACCCTTTCGTTAAAAAATCAAAAATTGGGAGAACGGCTTATTACTGCCAGTGTTTACGTTTCAGGAAAACCGATAGAAATAAATAAAAAAATTGTGTTGGTAGCTTCCCAAAAACCCATTTTATATTCGTATAAGATTTTAGAAACGTATCCGCACGATATTCAGGCGTACACGCAAGGACTAGAGTTTAAACAAGATACATTAATAGAAAGTACCGGACTTTATAAACATTCTTCTCTTCGGAAAACCAATTATAAAACAGGAGAAGTTTACAAAAAAATAAAATTGGGCGATGCATATTTCGGTGAAGGAATCACCTTGTACAACAATAAAATATACCAACTCACTTGGCGCGAAAAAACCGGTTTTATTTATAATGCCAATACACTAAAAAAAACAGGGACGTTTGTTTATGGTAAAAGTAAAGAAGGGTGGGGACTTTGTAATGACGAGCAAACCATCTTTAAAAGCGATGGAACCGATAAAATTTGGAAATTAAATCCCGAAACATTGGCAGAAACCAATTACATTGAGATTATGACTAACAAAAGCAAAATAGCCAGTGTAAACGAACTGGAATGGGTAAACGGAAAAATTTATGCCAATATTTATCAAAAAGAGGCTGTTGCTATTGTTAATCCTAAAAATGGTGCTGTAGAAGGAGTGATTAACCTTAAAGGATTAAAAGAGAAAGTAACCCAACATCAAGAGTTGGATGTGCTTAATGGCATTGCTTACAAAGGAGAAAATAACATTTTATACGTAACCGGAAAAAAATGGGATAAACTCTTTAAAATCGAAATTATTAAGAACTAATTTTCTAACAAAAAAGAGGGTATTCCAAAATACAAATAGATTTACTACCTTAGTACATCTTTTTTATAATTATGCAACAACCTAAAACACCTTTTACAAAAGAACAATTGCTTCCTCAGGAAGAAACACTTGAAATAAAACGAGAAAAAGGAAACCTTTTTATAGGATTACCCAAAGAAAGTTATTTTCAAGAAAAGCGTATTTGCCTTACACCCGATGCAGTTGCAGCAATTGTCGCTAACGGACATAAAATTATTGTAGAATCGGGAGCGGGAGAAAATGCCGGTTTTTCTGATAAAAACTATAGCGAAGCGGGAGCAAAAATAACGCAAGACACCAAAAAGGTTTTTGGGTGTCCCATTATTTTAAAAGTAGAGCCACCTACGCTGGAAGAAATAGAGATGATTAAGCCTAAAATCGTTCTTATTTCTGCATTGCAGTTAAA
>JALWYP010000498.1:2657-3209 GCA_026992695.1 Flavobacteriaceae bacterium | reverse complement strand
CTATAGAACTGATGGTGAATTTTGAAATCTCTCACTGAGTATGTGTAGGGTTTGGTTTTATCTATGAAAATATTCTTTCACACAAATTATGATTTTTATCACACAAAGAACTCATTAATATTAATACTTTCACCAAAGAAAAATTAGCACATGAATGTCAAAGTACTTGGATGAAAGAATGAAACATTTCATTTGATGAGGTCTATAAAAAAATGACAAGAGACAAAAAAAATATTGATTCAGATATTACATTTGCACTCTTGGAAAAACCCTGAAAGATGTTTATAGAAAAAATATCACTAGAGAATAGAGAATTATTAGAAGAATGTTTTGAAGAATTTATTAGATTTATAAAATAGTTTAAAAAAATGAGTTTCATTAGTAGCAAAATGCAACACGGCATTACAAATAATATGATGAAATTCTTCAGAAGCAAACGAAGTTTTTTCAATCTCAGAAATAATAAAATTAGCTGCATATTCGGGAAATTGTTTTTTTACAAAAGCGATGTTTTCTTTATTTTTATCTATTCCGTAAAGCGTAAAACCGTTT
>JALWYP010000498.1:0-2647 GCA_026992695.1 Flavobacteriaceae bacterium | reverse complement strand
ATAAAACCAAGTAAGATTTCTGCCCTTACCACAACCGGCATCCATTATTTTTTGGTTGCTCGAAAACCTGTTTTTTAAGATTTGATCAAGAAGATAAATATCTGTATTTCCAATAATTTCTTGTAACTTGTTAACGTTCAATATAATGCGTTTGTTTGTGACCTTTGTCACAGGTTATAATAAATGTATGCTATACTTTTGAGATGTGAAAGTAAACAAATTTTTGAAAATGGCTATGGTATGTTTACTATGCGTTGGTATTATTACTATAGCTGTACTAGTGATTCAAAAATTACTAACTTAAAATTATATATTATGAAAAAAAACATGGGCGGTGCAGACCGCATTATTCGATTAATTATAGCTGCTGTTATTGGTTATCTATATTACAATGGCACCATTGCCGGAACTTTAGGGTATGTATTACTGGCAGTTGCCGCAATATTTACCTTAACAGCACTTATTAGTTCTTGTCCTTTATACTCCATTATTGGAATAAACACCTGCAAAGTAAAAAGTTAATACTTATTTCAATTTAGTTATTATTCCCAAGAAAATCGCCCTAGTTGGCGATTTTCTTAGTTATATACATTCCTTACTAATTTCTTCTTGCAACAACGCATCCTATTAGGTACATTTGCTCGAAACAATCGCATCCTTGAGCGTATTTAAAAAACTCTTTAAGCAAACCTTTATCTATGGTCTTGCCACGGTACTTCCCAGAGCATTAGGGATTGTATTAGTGCCTCTTTACACCAGTGTGCTGGGTAGAGAACAATATGGTGTGTATGCTTCTATTATGGCATTTCTCATTTTAGGAAATGTACTGCTTTCCTACGGAATGGAGACCGCTTTTTTTCGGTTTATTAATAAAAAAGAATTTGATAAAAAACAAGTACAAGCAACAGCTCTAACTTCAATAACAAGTACTACGTTACTTTTTTTGGCTGTAACACTTCCCTTTAAAAACCAAATAGCAAACACCCTGGATTTTAACCCTGTTTTTGTTACGTACGGGCTACTCATATTAGCCTTAGACGCTTTTGCGATTATTCCGTTTGTATGGTTTCGCGCCAACGAAAAACCCACGCAATATGCTTTTATTAAAATTTTTAATGTTTGTATAAACTTAGGATTTAATTTGTTTTTCTTTTTATGGCTGCCCAATTGGGTTGCATCGCACCCTCAAAGTTTTTTAAATCGTATTTATTTTGAAGAGAACAAAGTAGTTTATGTGTTTATTGCTAATCTTATAGCCAGTGGTATAACATTACTTATTTTACTACCGCGTTATATAAAAATCGGGTTTGCATTTAACCTGCCTATTTTAAAAAAAATGCTTCGGTATGCGTTTCCTGTTCTTATTGCGGGAATTGCTTTTTCGATTAACGAAGCTTTTGATAAAATCTTACTTAAATACATGCTTCCCTCAAACATTGCCGAAGCCGAAGTGGGAGTCTATGCCGCTTGTTACAAATTAGGTGTTTTTATGACCCTTTTTGCAACAGCATTTCGGTTGGGGATAGAACCTTTCTTTTTTAACCATGCCAAAGAACAAAACGCCCAACAAACCTATGCTACCATAACTCGTTATTATGTAGTTTTAGGTAGTTTAATTTTACTAACTGTTGTTGTTTACATCGATGTTTTAAAACGCATATTAATTCCCAATCAAGCCTATTGGAGTGCCCTTAGCATTGTACCTATTATTTTGTTGGCAAATTTGTGCTTGGGTATTTACCATAATCTTTCGGTGTGGTATAAAGTAACCGACCGCACTAAATTTGGTGCCTATATATCGGTAATGGGAGCCATTATTACATTAGTTTTAAATGTGGTATTAATTCCGGTTATAAGTTACGTAGGTTCTGCTATTGCTACCTTAGCAGCCTATGGTAGTATGATGGTGGTGTCATATTTTTTAGGGCAAAAGCACTATGCAGTACCGTATAACATAAAGCGCATAGGTGGTTATTTAATAACTTCGGTGGTATTGGCTTCGGTTTCTTTTTATGTGTTTGATAGTAATATTTGGATAGGCACGGGTTTTTTATTCCTATATATTGCGCTTATATTTGTTTCGGAAAAAAAACGATTAAAAAATATTATCACCACCTAAATGAACATAAAAATAATAAACAAATCGCATCACACACTCCCCGCTTATGAAACCGGAGCATCGGCAGGAATGGATTTGCGAGCAAATTTAGACAACCCCGTTGTTTTAAAACCGCTAGAAAGAGCCATAATAAAAACCGGTTTGTTTATGGAGTTACCCGTGGGTATAGAAGCACAAGTACGTCCGCGTAGCGGACTGGCTGCTAATAAAGGCATCACCGTTTTAAACGCTCCCGGCACTATAGATGCCGATTACCGAGGAGAAATTGGCGTGATTTTGGTAAACCTTTCTAACGAAGATTTTACTATTGAAGATGGCGAACGCATTGCCCAACTCATCATTGCCAAACACGAACGTGCGCAATGGGAAGAGGTAAGTGTATTATCGGAAACCGATAGAGGTGCTGGAGGATTTGGAAGTACGGGAGTGAAATAATAATATTTTTGAAAATCAAGAATTTTTAAACCGTAAAAATATCAATCGAGCCTTAACTTTTTTATACATATCCTGCAGAGATTGATTATAATA
>JALWYP010000497.1 GCA_026992695.1 Flavobacteriaceae bacterium | reverse complement strand
AAATTACTGTTGTTCTTTCAAAAAAAGAGTATTGTTTAAGTCGGTTGTTTTTACTACCTTTGCAAGGTAAAAAACGGTACTATGCAAACAAATTCTCAAACCAATAACAAGCTTTCCTTTAAAGATTTTAAAACCGAAGTTTTAAACGATTATAAAATTGCTGTTACCAGTAGAGAATGTAGTTTGTTAGGTCGTAGAGAAGTGCTTACCGGAAAAGCCAAATTCGGGATTTTTGGAGACGGAAAAGAAGTCCCACAATTAGCTTGGGCAAAAGCATTTAAAAACGGCGATTGGCGTAGTGGTTATTACCGAGACCAAACCTTTTTTATGGCGATTGGTAAGCTTACTATCGAAGAATTTTTCGCCGGTTTGTACGCACACACAAGCATTAAAGCCGACCCAATGAGTGCCGGAAGACAAATGGGAGGTCATTTTGCGACGCATACCTTAAATGAAGACGGAAGTTGGAAAAATCTAACCACATTAAAAAACAGTAGCCCGGACATTTCCCCCACCGCCGGACAAATGCCTAGACTCTTAGGACTTGCACAAGCCTCAAGAGTATTTAGAAACCTTAGCGGAATTCCCAACAAAACCAATTTTTCTATCAACGGAAACGAAGTAGCGTGGGGAACCATAGGAAATGCCAGTACGAGTGAAGGATTATTCTGGGAAACCATTAATGCCGCCGGTGTATTACAAGTCCCAATGGTAATGAGTGTTTGGGATGATGAATACGGAATATCGGTTCACGCAAAAGATCAAACCACCAAAGAAAATATTTCGGAAATATTAAACGGTTTTCAACGTACCCAAGACCAAAAAGGATACGAAATAATTCGTGTAAAAGGCTGGGACTACCCTGCTCTAGTCGAGGTATATCAAAAAGCAGGTGACGATGCCCGCACCAATCACATTCCGTATTTAATTCACGTGCAAGAACTCACCCAACCGCAAGGACATTCTACCAGTGGTTCGCATGAACGTTATAAAAGTCCCGAACGTTTACAATGGGAAAAAGAACACGATTGTAACGTAAAAATGAGGCAATGGATAATCGAAACCGGAATTGCCACCGAAGGAGAATTAGTACAACTTGAAAAAGACATAAAAAAACAAGTACGCGAAGGAAAAACACGTGCTTGGAAAGCTTTTCTAGAACCCCAGATAAAAGAACAACAAGAAGCAATTACCCTGCTTACTAACTTAGCAGAAAACAGCAGTAATAAGATTTTTATCAAAAAATTAAGTGATGATTTGGCTCAAGAAAAATCGCCACTACGAAGAGATATTATTGCAACCGCCCGTAAAGCATTACGTTATGTTGCTTCTGAGGAATCGGGTGCAAAAAAGCAACTGCAAGATTGGATTCATAATTACTTTGAAATCATTCAGCCCAAATACAGTGCACACTTGTATTCTGAAGCTGTAAACAAAGCTATAACTGTAAAAGAAGTACTTCCAAAGTACGATGAAAATTCCGAAATAGTAGATGCTAGATTGGTACTGAGAGATAATTTTGAAGCCATTTTTAAAACCCACCCCAATGTACTTATATTTGGAGAAGACAGCGGGAAAATTGGCGATGTTAATCAAGGACTGGAAGGATTACAAGAAAAATTTGGTGAGATTAGAGTATCTGATACCGGAATACGTGAAGCGACGATTATCGGGCAAGGAATAGGAATGGCAATGCGTGGGTTACGCCCTATTGCCGAAATACAATATTTAGATTACGTACTGTACTGTCTTCAAATTATGAGCGATGATTTAGCTACTGTACGATACCGAACCTTCGGAAAACAAAAAGCCCCGCTTATCGTGCGTACACGCGGGCACCGATTAGAGGGAATTTGGCACAGCGGTTCGCCTATGGGTGGGTTAATTCATTTATTAAGAGGAATGTACATCTTAGTACCTAGAAATATGACCAAAGCAGCCGGTTTTTACAATACACTATTAGAAACAGACGAACCGGCTCTTGTTGTAGAATGCCTTAACGGATACCGATTAAAAGAAAAATTACCTTCTAATTTAGGCAAAATTAAAACACCTATTGGCGTGGTAGAAACCGTAAAAGAAGGAGCCGATATAACCTTAGTTTCTTACGGAAGTACCTTGCGTATAGTAGAAGAAGCTGCTAAAGAATTATTGCAAGTAGGAATTAATGCTGAAATAATAGACGTTCAAACCTTATTACCCTTAGATTTGAACCATGACATTGTAAAAAGTGTAGCCAAAACCAACCGCTTATTGGTGATTGACGAAGATGTACCGGGAGGAGCTTCGGCATATATTTTACAAACTGTTTTAGATGAGCAAAATGCCTATCAATATCTAGACAGCAAACCACAAACCCTTACGGCAAAACAACACCGTCCGGCTTACGGAACCGACGGCGATTATTTTTCAAAGCCATCGGTAGAGGATGTTTTTGAAAAAGTATATGAGATAATGAATGAAGTAAATCCAACTGATTTCCCTCCCTTGTATTAATCTACAACTATGAAATTTATATATTTTTTACTACTTCCTTTACTACTAACCGGATGCCAATTTACTAACTACAAACCAGCCGATATGTATTTTTATTTAGATCAAAATAATAACTCGTATTCCATAACCCCCGTAGAGATAAAATACAATCCAATAGCTGCAAAAAACAGTTCTTCGGGTGTGTATAGTGGTGGAAAAAATGCAACCGTTACCATCACAACAGAACAATTTAATAGCATTGCCCAACTTGCAGAAGAATTATTACAAAACAAAGAGTATCATGCAACCAAAAGAGAAATGCTTACCGCAGTTCTCTCTGTAGAACTGGATAGTTTGGTGATAAAAAAGATCTTAAAAAAATCTAAAAACAGAACCGAATTTGAAACTGCACTACAACGTATTTGAAATAATTACTTTTTTATCTGGTTGTAAGGAATTTATAACAAAACCTGTTAAATTACCTCGTCCAGCCCTGTGTCCAATTGTTTCCCGAAGGAACTGCCCCTTTATAATTTATCGTATTAAACCAACTATCGATAGTTTGTACAGAAAAAGTTCCTCCTGTATCAGTTCCAATATAGCCATTCATGGAAACCACATTTGTAGTGTTATTGTATTGTGGCAATCCAAAAACTGAAGTGTCGCCTGAAGCACCTACATAATAATCGGGTTGATTGTAAAATAAATTATTATTGGCAAAAACTAAGGTTCC
This sequence comes from Flavobacteriaceae bacterium, assembly GCA_026992695.1. Lineage (GTDB taxonomy): Bacteria > Bacteroidota > Bacteroidia > Flavobacteriales > Flavobacteriaceae > Marifrigoribacter. The sequence continues at coordinate 7,385 of JALWYP010000497.1, read as the reverse complement.
TGCATCAATAGTAGACTGCGAATAATCTGCTCTTACTGCACGGCGGCATTGAGTGATAATGGAGTTATACACCTTTCCCAAGGTAGAATCTCTAAACCGAATACCTCTTACTTGCGGATCTGCACCGGTGTTTCCCATTCCTACAATAGTAATATTAGAGAGTATGGGAGCCGAAACGGGCGGGTCGTTAGGTGCACCGCTTCGTCCTTCAATAGCAATTAAGGTGTCTTGAACGGCTTGGGTATAGTTTACTATCCAAAATTGACCATATCCACGCCAGCCGGCATCCCAACGATATCCTTTACCAATGGTTTGTGTTGCTAAAGCATATTTTAAACGGGCTTTACCTCCTCTAAAACGTATTCCTTGTCCGCTAGATTTATAGGTTTGTAGATATTCAATTTGAGTTTCGCTTCCTACCGCGTTTAAATTGAAGGCTCCTGCAGAACCATTTACATCTTTGCCTGCAAACTCTACTCGAAGGTATTTCATTACACCGGAATTATCTTCGTCGTTTACTAAGTTATCGGTTCTTCCGTACTTACCAATAATATCTACCAGAGCTGTACTTCTTGTATTTAAAGATGCTTGACCGTTAATATGAATGCCTCCCCAATCGCCGCTTTGTCCATTTCCTTGAATTTCGTTTACCGAAGTAAAAACAATAGGAGCTGTTGCTGTTCCGATTGCTTCTAATCTTGCCTTACGGTTTATTACCAAAGCTGTTAAGGGGCTTGTTTCTGCATAAATAATCGTTCCGGGTTCTATGGTTAGTGTATCCTCTACAAATACAATTCCGCTTAACAAATAGGAATTGCTATTGCTTAAAGTAATAGACTCGTTAATACTTCCTGTTATTTTTTTAAGATTTTGTCCTTGCACCGTTACATCTTCAATTGTGTAAGTAGGAAGTAATCCGGTAAGAATAACCATATCTTTTTCGCAAGAAGCAAATAGCGTTATAAGTAAAACAATGAGAGTTAAAAATTGAAATTTAAGACGTTTCATAAGTGCAAAATTTATTGTTTTGGAATTGAAATAACGTGATCTATTTTTACAATGGGTTCGCGCCAAGTGTAACACAAAAACACAATTGTTTTTTTATTTTTTACTTCCGATAGCCACGTTAGAATATTTTTTTTGGTATTTTTTTCTAAATTACGAATGGGCTCTTCGATTACAATAATAGGTTTATTAGATAGTGCAGCTCTAGCATACAAAAGCATTTTCTTTTGTGATTTAGACAAGTTTAAACCTCTTTCTTTTACTTTATCGTCTAAAGAGAGCTTCATTGAAGAAGGAATATTATTTTGAAAATAATCGATGATTTGTTGGGCTTTTACACGTTTTTCTTTACTTCGACTGTACGAAATAACTTCAAAAACGGTTTTTCCAATTAATGAAAATTCATCAGAAACAAAGGTTACTTTTTTTCGTAGCGATTTTATATCTAATTGTGATATGGGTTGGTTATCGTAAAAAATTTCACCTTTATTTGGCAAATACAAACCGGCTAAAAGTTTTACTAGCGTAGTTTTTCCTTGACCATTGCTTAATTTAATTTGATTTATGAAATTGGGTTTAACTTTAAAATTTAAGTTTTTAAACAAGTGTTGTTCATCTTTATAAGAAAACGAGACATTTTTAAAAACCAGTTCTCCTTTTTTGAATATAAAAGGTTTTTTGGACTGTATCGGTATTTCGGTAGGAAGGTGAAATACATTTATTAATTTACCAAACGAAATGTTGCCCAATTCCCAAACGGTTGCAACTCGTATTACACGCCTAAAAATTGGTAAAATTGTTATAAAAAGCAATATAAATCCTAACATTTCGCCAGCATTAAACAATGTTTTTTCTTGCAATTTTATTTCGTATATATAGAACAAAACAACAACCAGTACACCATATAAAAGAGCGGGTATTAGTGTGTATATTAAGTTGTATATTTTTTGAAACGCAACGCTAGATTGGTATAGTTTTAAAGATCTTTTGTTGTATTTCCCAATTTCGGTTGCTTCTTTGTTAAAGGCTTTAATTGCCTTTGTAGTTTGTAACTGGCGGCTTACAAAAGAGAGTAATCCGGAGCGAGTATTTCGTCTTTTTACAGAGGTTTTAAAGAGCGTTTTATTTAAAAAGTAAACCACAATCACCGTAAAAACAAAACCTAATGTAATGACTAAAAAAACAGTGGTATTTATACTTAACAAAAACAGAATTGCCATAAGTAATAAAATTACATCGGTAGCAAAACGTATAATTCCTCTGGTTAAATAGTTTTGAATACTTTTTAAATCGCCACTATGCCTAAGCAAATACCTCCCTGTACCTCTATCATCATATACCTCTGTGTGAATTTTAAGTTGTTGTACAAAAAGTTTTTCGCGTAGTTCTTTTACAAATTTTTCGCCTAAAACAGCCGTATAATAACGTTGTAAAAATTGAAATATAAACCGCAACACAATAAGTGCTGTTAAAAACCACAAATAATGAGGCATGGTGTCCCAAAACGAAAATGGTAGTTTATCCAAATAAGCTGCTCGATGTGACTGATAGCCAAATAAAAAATCGAAAAACTTTCCTAAACTTACCGGAATAAGTATTACAAACAAGTTTGCTAAAATTCCGTAAGCAATGGTAAACACAAATAGTATTTTGTGCTTGCTTAGAAACCATTTAATTAATTCCCATTTTTGTGTTTGGGCACTCTTCATGCAGCTTTAACATTTTTTTCTAAGATAGTTAAAACACTTGGTTCTGCCAATTTTTCTAAAGTTAATATCGGATAATTAATAACCCCTTCTACTTCATTTATTAATAATGGGCTAGCAGTAAACAAACCACTTACAGCAAGGGGTCGAATACCTTGTTGTTTGAGTAATTGTATCCCGGAAAGGATTCCCAAACTATCAGCTGCCGAAAAAACGACTCCATTTATTTGCGACATAAACTTAGCATTTTTTAAAAGCATGGCTGTTTCGCGTTGTAATAACCCGTCCGCAATTTCAATAATAACGTAATCGGGATTTATTTTTTCTGCTTGCGTGAGAAGCGTTTCATGTAAGTCCAGCATTTCTTGTCTTGTACACAGGTACGTAGAAGGAAAACCATAGGTAGAAAAATCGATAGCTAAATCTGCACCACAATCTCTAACCAAGTGGCGGTCTTTTGTATAAACCGTTCCTGTAAGTTTAATATAGGCTACTTTCTTTTTTGCTGCTTGCAATCCTCTAGATAAAAATGCTGCCGTAGTAGTTTTTCCACTATCCATAGCAGATCCTAACGATAAAATAATTTGGTAAGAACGTTTTTTATTAGGATTGAATTTAATTTTTTCTTTATTTAAATATTTCGTGTTTATAATATTGTTGTTATCATTTTCATCAACTACATATCCAACTAATTGAAGATTGGTAGTACCTTTCTCTTCCAGTTTCGCATGCATAGATGCTAAAATACCTATGGCTCCTCCTTTTCCTAATACGTGGTATTCTTTATGGTATTCTCGAGGCACATAACCTTCAAACTGATCGGTTGCATATCGGTTTCCAAAGGCTGCCATAATATAATCGCCCGGAAAAATATATAGGTTGTTTCCGTTTTCGCCTTGAAGAGAGGTGTGTTTTCCTAACTCCAACACTTTAAAAACAGCTAAATCACCGGCTTTGGGTGTATACACTTTGTTTATTTTTTTATTTAGTTTATAGTTGGATAATCCTTTACAAATAATGGTTCTTTTAATTTTCATAATTAGATGGTTTTGGGGGTTATTAAATAGAATAACTAAAACTTAATCCTACAACTTGGTAATCGTTAAACGGATTAATTATTCGGGTTTGACTTTGATTTGGGATATTGAGTTCTCTGTTTTTTGAAGATTTCATATTAAACTCTTCTTGCCAGATATAATAAAGGGTAACATAAAATTTCTTTACAGGTCTAAAACGCACTCCTGTTCCTAACCGGTACCGATGAAATCCATCTGGCGAATTAGTAGCCAGTAGTTGCGTTCCTGAAGCGTCATAATAATTTACTTTTATGCCACCTAAATAGTAATATAATTGGTATTTTATGTAGGGTGTAGCCCGTAGGGGTAATACTTTGTTTTTAAATGATAGTTTTGCAGTATAAATAAAACGATATTTGTGTTTTCGAGGGCTTGGCGAAAAAACTTCAGAGGTAATTGTATTTTTCAAGGGCATCCTAAATAATTTGCTTCTATGAGTGAGGTTTGCACTTAATCTATGATACCAAATATTTTTTGTAGCTCCTTTAAAAAGCATTGGTTTGTAATAAAAATCGGAAGAAAGTTTTTTGTTCCATCTCAGCGTTGCACCTATCTTGAATTGAACAAAACTTAATTTATAGCCTTCTGTATTAAAGCTAAAAAGATTTCCCGCTCTTAACTTTACTTTTTTATTAATCTTATAATCAAAATTATAACTATAAAAGTTTAAAAATTTGGAAGGTATATCTTGTGCGAAGATACTTTGTGATAAAATATAAATTAGGATGATAAATTTTTTTTTCAAATCTTTTTTGTTTTTAAAAGTTATTGGTTTATTAGTTACTACCACTTCATTTTAATCTTTATTTACTAAACTTTAAACAAGTTAATTTTGATTTACCCTACCTCTCCTGTAAAGAAAAAAACCACTTTACTAAAAAAATAGTAAAATGGTTCTCAAATTGGGGCAAAAGTAGGTCTCCTAATTTTTTGTAAAGGTTAAATAATCAGTTCCTCCATTACCTCCACTTACATCTCTTAATTCAATTTTATTGGATGAACTATTTACTATTTCCCAATCGTCTGAAAGTTTTTCAAAATTTGGTGGAGCAGCAAAAAAGATATTAAAATGGTTATCGTCACTTGATGAAGATCCTGAGTTACTTCCGGTAACAGACCATGTTCCGGTAACCGTGCTATTTCCATTTTCAGCTATCAAACTTCCGTCTGAATTAAACGTAAAATTATAACCTGTAAAGTTGTTAGTTTCTTCGTGGTCAGAATCATAATAATAGGTAATACGCCAGGTACCGGACTCTGCTGTATTTTCAATTTGTGTAACATTTTCAGAAGAATTATTTGAAGAAGAGTCATCATTAGTATCATTAGAGGTAGAACAAGATACAAATCCTCCTAATAATAAAAATGTCAGTGTTAATTTAATTAGATTTTTCATAGGTTATTTATTTATAAATATTAATAATCGTAAATTATTTAAAATTGATTTAGTTTAAGAAAACCGGCGGTAATTTTACCAAAAATAGGCTCGCCATTCTACGATGGGTCTTTGCTGTGAGGTTACATATTTTAAAACCACCGGTTTTCATAACAACTAACAACCAAACAATTAATTTTATAGGTTAATTCAAATATTGTAAAGTGTTATAATTTTTCTAAGATAAGATCATTAATTCCTCCGCCTCCGCCACTTATGTGTTGAAGCGTAATTTTATTAGTTAATGCTTCAATAATATCCCAATCTTCATTTATACCTTCAAAGGGATTACTTGTACCAAAATCTAGTATCAATTCTAATGATCCGGTACTTCCTGTAACATACCAAGTTCCATAATTAGTATTGGTTCCGTTGGTTGCTGATACAGAACCTCCACTAATAAAAGTAATTGTATATCCTGCATAATCTGAAGTTTCGTCAACACCATCATCCAGGTAGCTGGCAACAAACCATTGCCCGTCTTGTAGTATATTTTCTACATCAGCTGCTGTAGTTCCTCCGCCACCACAACCGGTATAAGGATTCCTTTCAAAATTTAAGTAATCGGTTCCACCGTTTCCTCCACTCACATCTCTGAGATTAATAGCTGTATTTGAAGACACCAAAACCTCCCAATCGTCATTAAGATTACCAAACGCTTCATTACTTCCTCCACTATCAAAATTTAAAATAACTTCTAACTGTCCGTCACTCATTTGAGCTGCCCAAAAACCCGTTACGGTATTTGAAGTTGAAACGGCTTGAGCCGTACCGTTGCTAGCAAAACTAAATTCATAAGCTACAAAATTGCAAGTTTTATCTTCTTCGCTATCATCCATTAAATTTACAAACCAAGAATCTGTAGTAAGGTATTGTATTAAATTGTTTAAATCTTCATTACTACCTGTTGTATTAGGGTTACGTTCAAAAGTTAGATAGTTTATACTCCCATCGCCACTTATATCTTTAAGTTTTATAATCTCTGTAGACGCCTCTATAATTTCCCAATCCTCATCTAATTCGTTAAAGGGAGAAGTTGTTCCGTAATACAATTCTAATTTGGGTGTGCTATCATTTTGGTAATTCCAGCTTCCATTTACAGTATCATTCCCGTTAGATGCTGTTGAACTTCCATCTGTGTTAAAGGTAAATTGGTAGTCTTGATAATTATCGGTCTCGTCATAATCGTTAAAATAATAAGTTACATACCAAACTCCGGTAGTTAAATCGGTTTCAAATTGTGTTGGATCTGGGTTAGTACTGGTATTGTTTTCACAAGATTCTATTAAATCTTGCAATTCTTGTGTATTATTTACGGTTTGTGTAGAACCGTCATCTAAAATAACCGTTACCGGAAAGTCTAGGCTATACACATCATTTTCATCCAGATTTTGAAGAAATTGGAACAATTCAAAATCACTATTTATCACAACGGTTCCTGTTTGTTCTTGCGCAGAATTGTAAGTATAAATAGTAATTGGATATTGAAAACTAATACAGGTAATTTCGTTATTGCCTTGTCCATTTGAAATGCAATTTGTAATTATTTGATTAAGCTCTTCTTGCGAGTTTACTTCAACCTCTGTATAATCCCACATAATAAGTGTAATAGGAAAAACTATTTCAAGTGTATCCGTATCGTTAGGAAATTGCGCAAAAATGGCAACAATAAGTTGGATGTCTTCTATATTCTGTAATAGTACTTCCTGCCCATTGGCTATAACCGTTAGCGGGTATTGCACAGCGGCACAAGATGTACCGTCTATAATATCATCCCAAGAACCTTCGTTTTGAACAGTTTTCGATAGAATAGTTGTTATTACCGAATTGGCGGTAATGGTATCTTGATCTGTAGTGTCTATATATTCGGTTTCTTCTTTCTGGCAGCTAACCCCTAATAACAGAACAAACGACATAAGCGAAAACAAAACTGTTTTTTTGTATTTTTTAATAAGTAAAAGCATTAGTAACAACATATTATTTTTCATAGTTACAAGTATAACAGCTTTTTATTAAAATACCCTACCTAGTTTTAAAAAAAACTTTAATTTTAGAGCGAAAAAACTTTTTTATGGATTCATCCAAGTCGGTTTGTTCCGAAACAATATATAATAAGGTATATAACGAGCATAGCAAATCGGTGTGGCGATTTATTTATTTTAA
>JALWYP010000496.1 GCA_026992695.1 Flavobacteriaceae bacterium | reverse complement strand
GGCTTTATAGGCACTATACTCGTTTTGTTGTTTTTATTAATTGTGTACTTGGTGCTTCGGCTTAAACTTACACCCGAAAAAGTTTCGACGGCATTAAAGAAAACAAAAAAAGAAATTTCTGAGGATTTTATTTCTGAAAATGCTTCGGAAGAAACACAAAATTTTGAAGATACTATTTTTGAAGAAAATTCAATTTCAGTAGAAATGCCCGAAGAAACTTCCATTCCTTTAGAAGTTGAAAAACAAACACCCGAAATTAAAATTTCTAAAAAAGAGCCCAAAACCGAAGAAGAAATCACCTTACAAGTAGAAGAAACAAAAGAGGAAGAAACGGTAGCATCCACTACTTCTGAAAAATTAGTGAGTGAATTTGGAGAATTTGACCCAAGATTAGAACTAAGTAACTACCAATTTCCTACCATCGATTTGTTAAAAGACTACACAAAAGGAGGTGGTTTAACCATTAATCAAGAAGAACTGGAAGAAAATAAAAACCGAATTGTAAAAACCCTTAACGATTATAAAATAGGCATTGCCAACATTAAAGCCACCATTGGTCCTACTGTAACACTTTACGAAATTATCCCCGAAGCCGGAGTTCGAATTTCAAAAATTAAAAACTTAGAAGATGATATTGCTTTATCTCTCTCGGCATTAGGCATACGTATTATTGCGCCCATTCCGGGACGAGGCACCATTGGTATCGAAGTACCAAATAAAAACCCGCGTATTGTATCGATGCGAAGTGTAGTAGCTTCCCAAAAGTTTCAAAATGCCGAAATGGAACTACCTATTGCTTTCGGAAAAACCATTAGCAACGAAACTTTTGTAGTAGATTTGGCTAAAATGCCTCACTTGCTTATGGCAGGAGCGACCGGACAAGGAAAATCGGTTGGTCTTAATGCTGTTCTTACCTCACTCTTATACAAAAAACATCCGGCAGAAATAAAATTTGTATTAGTAGATCCTAAAAAAGTAGAACTAACACTTTTTAATAAAATTGAAAGACATTATCTGGCAAAACTTCCCGATAGCGAGGAAGCCATCATTACAGATACAACAAAAGTTGTTTATACACTAAATTCGTTGTGTATAGAAATGGACGATCGCTACGACCTGCTTAAAAATGCAATGGTACGTAACATTAAAGAATACAATACCAAGTTTAAAGCCAGAAAACTAAACCCAAATGACGGACACCGATTTTTACCCTACATTGTATTAGTGGTAGATGAATTTGCAGACTTAATAATGACTGCCGGAAAAGAAGTAGAAACTCCTATTGCTCGTCTGGCACAACTTGCCCGTGCCATAGGGATACATCTCATCATTGCAACCCAACGCCCAAGTGTAAATGTTATAACCGGTATTATTAAAGCAAACTTTCCTGCACGTATTGCGTTTAGGGTGACAAGCAAAATAGATTCTCGAACCATTTTAGATGCTTCAGGTGCCGACCAACTTATAGGAAGAGGAGATATGCTTTACACTCAAGGAAATGAAGTGATTAGAATACAGTGTGCCTTTGTAGACACACCCGAAGTTGCAGACATAACCGAATTTATTGGTGCTCAAAAAGCCTACCCCGAAGCATTATTATTACCCGAATATGTTGGAGAAGATAGCGGTGGCACAAATCTTGATAATAATATTGAAGATAGAGATAAACTCTTTAAAGAAGCTGCAGAAGTTTTGGTAATAGCACAACAAGGCTCTACTTCACTACTGCAACGAAAATTAAAATTAGGGTATAACAGAGCAGGCAGAATTATAGACCAATTGGAAGCTGCCGGTATAGTAGGACCTTTTGAAGGAAGTAAAGCAAGACAAGTTTTGGTGCCTACGCTTGAAGATTTACATCAATTACTAAACAATGAAAACAACTCGATATAGTATTATGAAAAATTTTGGAATAGCAATCGTTCTATTTTTGTCATTTTCTACCTTACAGGCTCAAAATGCAAAACAACTTCTTAATGAAGTTTCGGCTAAAGTAAAAGGCTACAAAAACATTAAAATAGATTTTAAATATTCGCTACTAAACACCAAAGAAAATATTAAGCAAGACACCAGAGGCGATGTAACTTTGCAAGGGAACAATTATGTGCTAAACATGCTTGGAACAACAAGAATTTTTGACGGAAATAAAATATACACCATTGTTCCGGAGGATGAAGAAGTAACCGTATCAACCTACCACAAAGAAAACAATAAAGACATTACCCCTTCGGAGATGCTCACCTTTTATGAAAATGGATATGTTGCCAAAATGGATATTATACAAAATATAAAAGGTAGAAAAATACAATTTGTTAAACTTACCCCTATTAATTCAAACGCAGAAATAAAGAACATTTTACTGGGTGTTGACACGCAAACCAAACACATCTACAAGCTTATTCAAACAGATGCAAACGGAACTAAATATACCCTTACGGTAAACTCGTTTAAAACCAATTTACCACTCTCAAAAAACCTGTTTCAGTTTAGCGAGTCCAAGTACCAAAAAGATGGATATTATATAAATAAACTAGATTAGCAGAAAATTTATGGTTATTTAAACTTTTAAAAAAGGTAATTCACTTGAAAATACTAGATCGGTATATATTAATTTTATTTTTGAAGACGTTTTTAAACGTCTTCATTATTTTGATGTTTATTTTTGTACTTCAAAGTGTTTGGCTTTACATTTCTGAACTGGCAGGTAGAGATTTAGACATTACCGTAATCTTTAAATTTCTTATCTATGTAACTCCCACGCTTATACCTATGATATTGCCACTTACCATCTTAGTAGCATCTATTATGGTATTTGGAAGTTTATCTGAAAACTACGAGTTTGCCGCAATGAAATCTACCGGTATTTCACTACAAAGAGCAATGAAAAGCCTTATCGTTTTTATATTGTTTTTAAGCATAACCGTATTTTTCTTTGCCAATAATGTTATTCCAACAGCCCAATATAAATTTGTAAACCTTCGAAAAAACATTGCAAAATTAAAACCATCTATGGCAATTGCCGAAGGACAATTTAGTCAAATAGGAGATGCTTTTAATATTAAAGTAGGAAAAAAATCCGGTGAAAGAGGGCAATACTTACACGACGTAATAATTCATAAAAAGAAAGAAAGAAAACCCAACGCAAACCTTACCGTAATTGTTTCAAAGAAAGGAGAATTGGTAAGTGCCGAAGACAGCAATACATTATCGCTC
>JALWYP010000495.1 GCA_026992695.1 Flavobacteriaceae bacterium | reverse complement strand
ACGTATATGTGCTGCCATAGCTAATTCAAGTCCGCCACCCAATGCAAAACCATTTACGGCGGCGATAACCGGCGTAGAGAGGTTTGCAACATAATCAAATAACAATGCTTGACCTTGCGAGGCAAGGCTTTCGCCTTCAACTACCGAGAAGTCGGTAAACTCGGCTATGTCTGCTCCTGCAACAAAAGCTTTATCGCCACTTCCGGTTATAATAATTACACGAATGTTGTTGTCCTCATCTGCTTGCTTAAACGCGTGATGCAGTTCTTGAATGGTTGCACTGTTAAGTGCATTGAGTTTTTTTGATCTATTTATGGTAATGGTACAAATAAAATCGTTGGTAATGCTTAGTATGTTTTGGTAACTCATGATATATATGTTTTACAAATGAGGCTTACAAATCTACAAAAATCATGAAAGATTTTTGGGTAAAATCACGGTAAATGTAGTTCCTTTACTTTCTTCAGATACAAACGTAATGGTTCCTTCATAGGTTTCAATAATTTTTTTAATCATTGCTAATCCTAATCCCATTCCGCTACTTTTAGTGGTAAACTTAGGTTCAAATACTTTGTTTTTATGTTCTTCTGTGATACCTAATCCGTTATCGGAAACAGAAATAATGATGTTTTTCTCATTTTCGGAAACATGCACGTTAATTTTAGGTTCATCAGGATTTTGCTGTGTAATGGCTTGAATGCTGTTTTTTACTAGGTTTGTAATAATTCGTATAAGTTGTGTGCGGTCTAGGTTAGCAATTATTTGTTTTTTATCTGCATGAAAGCGAATATAGTCTTCATTAAAAATATCAAGAGCTAGTTTGGTAACTTTTACTACATCTAATTGTTCGTCTTTTTGAGCCGGCATATTGGCATACGCCGAAAAAGCCGAAGCAATGGCACTCATAGTATCTATTTGCTGAATAAGACTATTGGAAAATTCTTCCACTTTTTGGTTAATTTCGGGATCATTAGGGTTAAATCTTCGTTGAAAGCTTTGTACTGTAAGTCGCATTGGGGTTAACGGATTTTTTATCTCGTGTGCTACTTGTTTTGCCATTTCACGCCAAGCAGCCTCACGTTCGCTTGCTGCTAATTGAGCGGCACTATCTTCGAGTTTGTCTATCATTTGGTTATAGGCTTGTACCAACGTGCCTATTTCGTAAGACGTTTTATTTCCAATTTCAATTTTTTTATTACGTTGATTAAGATTTGTGTCTATAATTTTTTGGGTAATGGTTTTTAATGACTTGGTAATGTATCTGGATAAAAAATATGCCAATACAATGGCGGCAATTAGCATAAACATATAGGCAATTCCTAACCTGTAAAGGTATTCGCTGAGTTCTTTGTTAATAAAACTATCGTCTTCTAGGTATCTAATGTTTAAAATAGCAAGTGGCTTAAACTGCCTGTCTGTGATGTAGGTGAAAGCAGATCGATATCGTTTATTGTCTAGTTTATATTCGGCTACAAAACTTTTTTTTATCGAATTTTTAAGTCCGTTTAGGTAATCGTTTGGAATTTTTCTAGGTTCAGCGTGTTTTACAAAATCTGCTTCAGAAGAAATCAATAGGTTTCCGTTAAGATCATAAAGGTACATATCAAGCCCGTTGATGTCTTTTATTTCAAAAATTTTATCTTTAAAAATAAGCGGGACTTTTTGGGTAATTACGGGATAAGTGGTTGTTTTTAATACATAATCGATACTTTTTCGTATGTTTTTTTCCTTCCGAAGCAATCGTTGTTTATGGTAATCTTTTGCTTCTTCTTTATACTGAAAAATAGTAACTACAGCGATAAGAATAGAGGTTCCTATTACCAAAAAAATCATGGACAGGAAAATACGTGTTCGAAGCGATCTGTTATAAAAACTCATGGAGTACTTGCATTAAAGTGTGAAAGATAACAAAAATTAAACCAAACCCTACCTTATGATGAATTGCGTTCTCTAACTTTTTTGTATAATTTTATTCCCATCATTAATAATACAGAAAGCAGTACGATTCCTATTACTCCGTACACCCAATTAATAGCATTTTTTAAAATAACCAAAAACACAATAGCAAATAATAGTACGGTAGCTCCTTCATTAAAAATTCGCATAAACGATGAAGAGTACCGGCATTTGTCTTCCTGAAGGCTTTTAAAAATTAAATGGCATTTATAATGATATAAAAGTAGCAATCCCACAAAAACCAGCTTGACCTGCATCCAAGAAGCTTCTAGAAATGCAGGTTGAAGAATTAGCAACCATATAGCAAAAAAAACAGCTAAAATCATTGAAGGCATAGCGATGATGTACCATAGGCGTTTTGCCATTATTTTAAGTTGGACACCAATAATTTCTTTATCCGGACTAGGTTTTTCCAGCGCTTCAATTTGATAAATAAAAAGTCTTACAATATAAAATAAACCTGCAAACCAGGTTATTACAAAGATTAGATGAAGCGATTTTATGTAACTGTACAGCACGATTAATAATTAATATGGTGCTACAAAGATAAGGGATACGTTTTATTGTATAACTACTAATTTATTTTCTATTTTAATCTACTTTTTTTTCAGAAATAACAGTATGTTTAATAACCTCATTATCTTTTTGAGAATAAGGTATTTTGTTTAAAATATACTCAATGCTTTCTACTCTGGCACGTTGTTTTTTATTAGCCCGTATTACCTTCCAAGGGGCTAATTTTGTGTTGGTTGTTTTAAACATTTTCTTTTTATACTCAGTATAACTATCCCAAAGCTCAATAGCTTTTTCATCTACTTTACTGAATTTCCACTTCTTTAAAGGGCTGTTTTTTATGTCTTCAAAGCGTTTTATTTGTTCGTCTTTTGAGATTGAGAAATACAATTTTATCAACCGAATTCCGGATTGGGTAATCATTCTCTCAAAATCATTAACTTGAGACATAAAGGTGTTGTATTGTTCTTCGGTACAAAAACCATTAACAGGCTCTACAATAGCGCGATTGTACCAACTTCTATCAAAGAAAACAATTTCACCTTCACGAGGGAGCTGGTTGATATACCGTTGAAAATACCATTGTCCTATTTCTTCATCGGTAGGTTTTGGCAAAGCGACTACTCTAAACTCTCTAGGGTTTAGATGCTCGGTAGCCCTACGAATGGCACCTCCTTTTCCGGCAGCATCGCGTCCTTCAAAAATGATGACTATTTTTTCGCCATTTTCTAACGCCCAATTTTGAAGTTTAATA
>JALWYP010000494.1 GCA_026992695.1 Flavobacteriaceae bacterium | reverse complement strand
AATGCCCAGCGAACTTATATAAAGGGAATGGCGTACCATTTAACACAAAATAAATGGGATGCCGTAGCAATGAATTTTAGAGGTTGTAGCGGAGTGGTTAACACTAAATTTGAATCGTATCACGCCGGTAAAACAGACGATTTAGATACTGTGGTTCAGCACGTTTTAGCCCTAGATAAATATAGCGAAATAGCACTCATAGGCTTTAGTTTAGGTGGTAGTGTAGTGCTAAAGTATTTAGGCGAAAGCGATGTGCTTCCAATCCAAATCACCAAAGGAGTTGCCATATCAACTCCGTTACATTTAAAAGGTTCGTTATTGGCACTTCAAAGACCCGAAAATTGGCTTTATCGTACGGCTTTTCTATTAAGTTTAAGAAGAAAAGTAAAAGAAAAAATAAAACTTTTTCCTGCTAAAATAACCATCGAAGATCTTGCTAAAATTAAAACTTTAAAAGATTTTGACGATATCTATACCGCTCCGGCTCATGGATTTAAAGATGCAGAAGACTATTATAAAAAAAACAGTAGTTTGCAATTTATTAAAACCATTAAAAAACCGGTTTTGCTTCTTAACTCGATAAACGATACATTTTTATCTTCAAAATGTTTTCCTAAAGAATTTGCTTATAAAAAAAATAATTTTTATCTTGAAATTCCAAATTATGGGGGACACGTTGGGTTTCATAAAACCAATCGTTATTATTATAACGAAAAACGAGCCATCGAATTTTTAACCTATGAATAACGAGCAACAATTTTATTTTGCATTAGGCTACTGTACCTTTATATTACTGGTATCGTTGGTGTATAAATTGTTTCCGCCCAAAAAAATAAACTATTTATATGGTTATCGCACGCCTCGTTCTATGAAAAATCCGGATATTTGGAAAGAAGCAAATCGTTTTGCGGGATCGGCATTCTTTAAAGTGTCCTTTTTAGGATATGTATTTCCTTTTTTATATTATTTTTTTATTCCTCAGCTAAACTTATTGCTCAGCATTATAACAAGTACCTTGCTGCTTATATTTATCGTTATTCTTACTGAAAAATATTTAGACACCTATTTTACCAAAGACGGTGAGCGTAAATAGATTTTACTACCTTTGCCTTTTAAAATAGCAACCCATGTTAAAATCAATGACCGGTTACGGAAAATCTGTAATTCAATTGCCTTCCAAAAAAATAACCGTAGAAATAAAATCACTCAATAGTAAAAACTTGGATATTAATGCCAGAATCCCCTCTGTTTATAGAGTAAAAGAATTAGAAATTAGAAAAAAAATTGCGCAATCTTTAGTTAGAGGAAAAATAGATTTTAATTTATTTGTTGAAGTTACCGGCGAAGAAACTTCTTCAACCTTAAATAAGGCAGTAGTTAAAAAATATATGAAAGAACTGGAGCAAATAACTTCTGCCGAACCCGTAGAGTTATTAAAAATTGCAGTTAGATTCCCCGACACACTTAAAACCCAACGCGACGAGTTAGACGAAACCGAATACCAACAAATTACCAAAGCAATAGACGAGGCTTTAACGGCTATAAATAACTATAGAAAAGATGAAGGTGAGATGATTGAAACCGAATTTTTAAATCGTTCTAAAAAATTAAACCAATTACTTCAAGAAGTTAGCGATATAGACCCGTTGCGCATTAAAAATGTAAAAGAACGCTTGCAAAAAGCTATTAGTGAGTTAAAAGAAAAATTAGATCATAACAGGTTTGAGCAAGAACTTATTTATTATATCGAAAAGTTTGATATATCTGAAGAAAAATCACGCTTGGCTAATCACTTGGAATATTTTAATAAAGCTGTAAATTCTACAGATTCTAACGGAAAAAAACTCGCTTTTATAAGCCAAGAAATAGGAAGGGAGATTAACACCATAGGCTCTAAAGCAAATTTTGCTCCTATGCAACAATTAGTAGTGCAAATGAAGGATGAACTTGAAAAAATAAAAGAACAATCGCTAAACGTCTTATAAATGAATAACCCTGAATTAAAAGGAGGTAAGCTCATTGTTTTTTCGGCTCCTTCGGGAAGTGGTAAAACAACCATCGTACAGTATTTACTAAAACAACCGGAATTAAATCTGGAATTCTCGGTATCGGCAACCTCGCGTAAGCCAAGAGAAGGAGAAGTAGCAGGCAAAGATTATTATTTTATTTCGTTAAAAGAGTTTAAACAACATATAAAAAACAACGATTTTTTAGAATGGGAAGAGGTGTATCGCGATAATTTTTACGGTACGCTAAAAACCGAAATAGAACGTATCTGGGCAAAAGGTAAAAATGTAATTTTTGATATAGATGTGGTGGGCGGACTGCGAATAAAAAAGAAGTTCCCAAAAGAAACACTCGCCGTTTTTGTAAAACCTCCCAGTGTAGACGAACTAAAAATACGATTAAAAAAACGCAAAACCGAAAGCGAAGAAAAAATTAATATGCGAATAGCCAAAGCCTCGGTAGAAATGGCAACCGCACCGCAGTTTGATTATATTATTGAAAATGACGAACTCGAAAAAGCGCTAAAAGAAGCAAAAGAGTTGGTGTTTCAATTTATAAACAACAAACCTGAAGAAAGTAATAAATCCTGTAAAAAAGAAGAAGAATAAAATGCCCAAACCCATTTTCACCGGACTGTTTTTTGGCACCTTTAATCCCATACACATCGGGCATCTTATTATTGCCAATTATATGGCGGAATATAGCGACCTGGATGAGGTTTGGCTTGTGGTAACACCACACAATCCGCACAAACAAAAAAAAACCTTGCTGGATGACGTACACCGATTGGCAATGGTACGAATAGCCGTAGAAGAGTATCCAAAACTAAAAGCCAGTAACATCGAGTTTAATTTACCGCAACCCAATTATACCGTAAATACGTTGGTACATCTTGACGAAAAATTTCCGGAAAGGCAATTTTGTTTAATTATGGGAGAAGATAATTTAAACAGTTTTCATAAATGGAAAAATTACGAAGTACTATTAAAAAACTACCCTATTTATGTTTATCCGCGAATTTCAAAAAACAATACAAAAACACCACAAATAAACACCCAAAACATTAATAGAGTACAAGCACCTATTATAGAACTTTCGGCTACTTTTATTAGAAAAGCCATTAAAGAAGGAAAAAACATTCGTCCTATGTTGCCTTGTAATGTCTGGCAATATGTAGATGAAATGAATTTTTATAAGAAATAACTAATTCAACTTATCTG
>JALWYP010000493.1 GCA_026992695.1 Flavobacteriaceae bacterium | reverse complement strand
TTTTTATGCGTTGTATTTACACTATTTTCAGCAAAACAATCATCCGGACTTTATTACCGAATTAGTAGCCAAACAAAGCAGTATGCTATTGTCCGGCTTTGGTTTTACCGGCAGTGTTGTTCCGGATGGCGGAATGCCGGCAATGACATTATTGGTTAACAATATGCCTGTTGCAACCATCGTAGAAGGTTGTAATGCAGTGAGTATTATTATTTTATTTGTTGCGTTTTTGATTTCGTTTGCACAAGATTTTAAAAAAACGATTTTGTTTCTCTTTGTAGGAATGGTTTTAATTTATTCTGTAAATATTATTAGAATAGCCTTACTTTCATTTTTGTTATACAAGTATCCGGAACACACCGAATTTTTACACGGAGTGGTTTTTCCGGGTATTATTTACGGAATGGTTTTTTTACTTTGGGTAATTTGGATAAGAATAACACCTAACTCTAATAATAATGCCTAAATTTTTAAAAATTTTATTAATAACATTATTTGTTGTTGCTTTGGTTTTAGTGCGTACCTTGGAGTCTTCTATTTTTTACGATCCGCTTTTATCTTTTTTTAAAACCGGTCATCTAGTACAATCGTTACCTGATTTTAATTTTTGGAAATTAATTGGTTTCACATCCTTGCGATTTTGGGTGAATAGTATTTTGTCTTTAGGTATTTTGTGGTTTGTTTTTAACGATGGGGAAGTGGTCAAAATTTCGGTGCTAGTATATGTATTGTTTTATTTGGTGTGTATTGTTTTATTTGGTTTTTTGTTACAACATTCAAGTGAAGGAGATTTTTTATTCTTGTTTTATGTAAGACGATTTTTAATACAACCCTTATTGTTGTTGTTATTGTTACCGGCTTTTTATTTCTTCAGAATAAAGTAAAAATACCAAAAATATAAAAGCCTGCTAAATTTTAAACTAGCAGGCTTTTTTGTTATTCAATATATTAGATTTACATCATTCCGGGCATTCCGCCACCGCCCATTGGAGGCATAGCCGGGGTTTCTTCTTTAATATCAACCAAAGCACACTCGGTTGTTAAAATCATTCCTGCTACCGAAGCAGCATTTTCTAAGGCAACACGTGTTACTTTTTTAGGATCGATGATTCCGGCTTTTAGCATATCTACATATTCGCCTGTTTTTGCGTTAAACCCAAACGATTTTTTCTCTTCCATAACTTTGTTTATTACTACCGAACCTTCACCTCCGGCGTTTTCAACAATTGTACGGATAGGAGATTCGATTGCTCTGTTTACAATTTCTACTCCTGTTTTTTCGTCTTCATTTTCGGGTTTTACATCTTTAAGTGCATTTTTTGCTCGTACTAATGCAACTCCTCCACCTGCAACGATACCCTCTTCAACAGCGGCACGTGTAGCGTGAAGTGCATCATCTACGCGGTCTTTTTTCTCTTTCATTTCTACTTCACTGGCAGCACCTACATATAAAACAGCTACTCCGCCGGCAAGTTTTGCCAAACGTTCTTGTAGTTTTTCTTTATCGTAATCGCTGGTAGTGGTTTCTATTTGTGCTTTAATTTGGTTTACACGTGCTTTGATGTCTCCTTTTTTACCTGCACCGTTAACAATAGTTGTATTGTCTTTATCGATGGTTACGGTTTCGGCAGTACCAAGCATATCAAGTGTTGCATTTTCGAGTGTAAATCCGCGTTCTTCCGAAATAACGGTTCCGCCGGTAAGGATAGCTATATCCTCCAGCATTGCTTTACGACGGTCTCCAAATCCGGGTGCTTTTACAGCTGCAATTTTTAAAGATCCTCTTAGTTTGTTAACAACAAGTGTAGCAAGGGCTTCGCCATCTACGTCTTCGGCGATGATAAGCAATGTTTTACCTTGTTGAGCAACGGGTTCGAGGATAGGAAGTAAATCCTTCATTGCAGATATTTTTTTGTCGTATAATAAAATCATCGGATTTTCTAATACGGTATTCATTTTTTCGGGATCGGTTACAAAGTAAGGAGAGAGGTAACCTCTGTCAAACTGCATTCCTTCTACCACATCTACGTATGTATCGGTTCCCTTAGCTTCTTCAACGGTAATTACACCTTCTTTACCTACTTTGCCAAAAGCATCGGCAATAAGCGAACCGATAAATTCGTCGTTATTAGATGAAATTGCAGCTACTTGTTTAATCATATCTGAAGAATCGCTTACTTTTTTGGCTTGTTTTTCCAAATCGGCAGTAATGGCTTCTACGGCTTTATCAATCCCGCGTTTTAAATCCATAGGATTGGCACCGGCAGCCACATTTTTAAGACCTTCTTTTACAATTGCTTGTGCTAATACGGTTGCTGTTGTGGTTCCGTCTCCTGCCAGGTCGTTGGTTTTAGAGGCTACTTCTTTTACCATTTGTGCACCCATATTTTCAAGGGCATCTTCCAGTTCTATTTCTTTAGCTACGGTTACCCCGTCTTTAGTTACTTGCGGAGCACCAAATGATTTGCTAATAATTACGTTACGTCCTTTAGGACCTAAGGTTACTTTTACTGCATTTGCCAATGCATCTACACCGCGTTTAATACTGTCGCGTGCTTCTACATCAAATTTTATATCTTTTGCCATAATTACTATGATTTATTTTTTGTTTTTAAGTGAGTATTTATTTTTTAACTAAAAAAAAGATGTGACCTTATACAATAGCAAGGATGTCATCTTCTCTCATCATCAGGTAGTCTTTTCCGTCTAGTTTAAGCTCGGTACCTGAATACTTTCCGTAAAGAACGGTATCGCCTACTTTTACGGTCATAGGTTCGTCTTTTTTTCCGTTTCCTACGGCAACTACAGTGCCTTGTTGGGGTTTTTCTTTAGCCGAGTCGGGTATGTAGATTCCCGATGCGGTTTTGGCTTCGGCTTGTTGTGGTTCTACTAATACTCTGTCTGAAAGTGGTTGAATTTTTAATGCCATTTTCGTTTTGTATTTTTAAGTTGTTAATTAATTTTTTTGTCATTGCATATTGGCAGAAATTGTGCCAGTAGTTTAAATCTGTCAAATTAGGATAAAAAAAATGTCAGCTTGTCAGTTGGTGGTTGGTCGTGGGTTGTAATTCAAGACGGGAAGGTTTTTCTTAATTTAAGTAATTATAATATGTCTTTACTGGTCAATTTTATAGGTGCTTCAATGATGATTGTATTTTTTTTCTTCTATTTTATATATCATCATAATTAAGGGGAATAAAGTCAAAATCAATAAATTTCCAAGTCCGGGTGCAAAGTCTTGA
>JALWYP010000492.1 GCA_026992695.1 Flavobacteriaceae bacterium | reverse complement strand
TCTTTAAATGTTTCTTCCATTTCGGAAGCTTTTTGATAAACGTCTAAATGGTCGGCATCCATAGAAGTCACGCAAGCTATATCGGGTTGTAATTGAAGAAAGGAACGGTCAAATTCATCGGCTTCTACTACCATTAAATCGTTTCCGGTATAAATAAAATTAGATTGGTAATTTTCAGATATTCCTCCTAAAAAGGCAGTTATTTTCATACCGCATTGTACCAACAAATGAGCTAAAATAGCAGAGGTTGTGGTTTTACCGTGTGTACCCGCCACCGCAAGACACGTTGTGTTTTCTGATAGCATCCCCAACACCTCGGCACGTTTGTTTATGTTAAATTGTTGTTTTTTAAACCACGAATAAATTGTGTTTTCTAAAGGTACTGCCGGAGTAAACACTATATGGGTGATTTTTTTATTTGTAAATGCTTCAGGAATACTTAAAACATCATCCTTAAACGAAATGGTCGCTCCTTCTTTTTGTAAAGCCTTGGTAATAACAGAAGGTGTTTTATCGTATCCGGCTACCTGTTTTCCTTGTAATAAAAAATAACGAGCAAGGGCACTCATTCCTATTCCGCCAATGCCGATGAAATAAAAGTTTGATATGTTGCTGAATTTATTCAATTAATAATTTTTTAATTTCTTCTACAATTAGCTTGGTAGCATTTGGTTTTGCTAGTTTTTTTATATTGGTTGAAAGTTTTTCTTGCAATTCTTCAGAACTTACTAATTCTGAAAAAGTGGTTTTAAACTTTTTATCTAATTCGGATTCTTTTAATAAGATTGCGGCTTCTTTTTTAGCTATTGCCATCGCATTCTTGGTTTGGTGATCTTCAGAAACATTAGGAGATGGTATAAAAATTGCCGGCTTGCCCACTAAGCATAACTCTGAAACCGAGAGTGCTCCGGCTCTTGATATTATAAAATCTGAAGCTACATACGCCAAGTCCATCTTATTTATAAACGGGTGTACTTGTACCATTTCGTTAGTTCTGTTTTTGTACACCTCTTCATAATACTTTCCGCATTGCCATAGTACTTGTATGTTTTTATTTTTAAAAAAGTCTAGCGATTTATCTATTAAAGAATTTATACTTCTTGCTCCCAAGCTTCCGCCTAAAACCAACAAGGTTTTCACGTTCTTATCTAAATTGAAAAAAGCAATTGCTTCTTCTTTTTTTGAATGACTATTTAAGAGATCTAATCGAACCGGGTTTCCGGTAAGTCTTATCTTTTCTTTCGGAAAAAATCGTTGCATATCTTCATAAGCAACACAGATGGTATTTACATTTTTACTTAACCATTTATTGGTAATTCCCGCGTAACTGTTTTGCTCTTGAATTAAAGTTGGAATTCCCTTTCGTGAAGCCATTTTTAATAACGGTGCGCTAGCATATCCTCCGGTACCAATGGCAACATCCGGATTAAATTGTTTTATTATTTTTTTAGATTTCCACAAACTGGAAATAAGTTTAAACGGAAACATTAGATTTTTTAAAGACAGACTGCGTTGTAATCCTGAAATCCATAATCCTTTAATTGCATAGCCGGCTTGCGGAACTTTTTCCATTTCCATTCGGTCTTTAGCTCCTACAAATAGGAATTCAGCATTTGGGAAATTATTTTTCAGTTCATTAGCAATAGCAATAGCCGGATAAATATGTCCGCCGGTTCCGCCACCGCTTAAAATGAATTTATATTTTTTTTCAGTTCCCAATTTTTGTTTTGTTTTATATTGCTTGACTTAAAATATCCAACGGATTTTCTTCTGTGTTATCTATTGTGTTTGTTTGTATTTCTCTTTTTGCACTAACGCTTAAAATCATACCTATCGCCAGGCAAGTCATCCAAATAGAAGTACCACCACTACTAATTAATGGCAATGTTTGTCCGGTTACCGGAAATACTTCAACAGCAACTGCCATATTAATAAAAGCCTGAAAAATAATGGGCAGTCCTACACCTATAACAAGTAATTTCCCAAATATTGTAGGTGCTTTATGAGCTACGATTACTATTCTAAAAAGCAATAAGAGGTATAAAAAAATAATTAGCAAGGCACCTATCAACCCAAATTCTTCTACTATAATGGCAAAAATAAAATCGGATGAAGATTGAGGTAAAAAGTTTTTTTGTACACTTTTACCGGGACCCAATCCCGCAACTCCTCCCGATGCAATAGCAATTTTTGCTTTTTCAATTTGGTAATCGGCTTCGGTGTCTTCACCATCTATAAAATTATCTACTCTACTTATCCAAGTATCTACTCTGTTAGGAAAAACATCCGGAAAGGCTTTAGCTGAAAGTATAAATAAGGTTAACAACAATAAGCCAACAACTAATATTACACCCAAATATTTTAACGGATATCCGCCAATAAACACCAAAACGATTAACATGGTAAAAACGATAGCTGTCGTTGAGAAGTTTGCCGGAAGAATAAATGCTAAAATCAAAAACACAGGCAACCATAAAGGCAAAATAGTTTCTTTAAAAGTTACGGCTTTGTCTTTAATTTTAGACAGGTATCGTGCCACGTAGGTCATTAAAACCACAGTTGCTAACGTAGATGTTTGAAAAGTAAACCCTACAAAGGGTATTCGTATCCACCTACTGGCATTTGCACCTTCAATAGTAGTACCTTGCGATAAGGTAACAATTAACAACAGCAACACAACAGGTAGTGCAATAATTGACAATCCTTTAAAATAATGATAGGGTATTTTGTGAACACCATACAAAATGGCAAATCCCAATAATAAATGAGCAAAATGTTTTATTAAAAAAGGCAAGGTACTCCCGTCACCGTAAAGGTACGCCAAGTTACTACTGGCACTATAAACCGGCATAAACGAAATAAGTGCCAAAAAAGCAACAATAGCCCAAATGGTTTTATCTCCTTGTATGCGATTAAAAACGGTTTTCATTTTTATAAATTTCTTACGGCTTCTTTAAATTGTCTTCCGCGGTCTTCGTAATTTTCAAATAAATCGAAACTGGCACAAGCAGGCGAAAGCAAAACAGTATCGCCTCTTTTTGCTAATTGATAAGCTATTTTTACAGCATCAGTCATTTGATGCGTTTCTACCATAACATCTACAATATTTCCGAAAGCATTAATGATTTTTTGGCTATCGAGTCCCAAACAAATAATAGCTCTCACTTTTTCGTTTACAAAGGGTAGCAACTCTTCATAATTATTGCCCTTATCCTCTCCCCCAACAATCCAAATTGTTGGAGAACTCATGCTTTCTAATGCGTAATACGTGGCATTTACATTGGTAGCTTTAGAGTCGTTTATGTATTGTACATTATTGATTTTAAGTACTTTTTCTAAACGGTGTTCTACGCCATGAAAACTTTCTAAACACTGGCGAATAGTTTCTTTTCGAATATCCAGTAATTTAGCTACTGTACCCGCTGCCATAGCATTTTTTAAGTTGTGCTTTCCTTGTAAATTCAGTGTTGATACCGGCATAATTTGTATTTTGTTATTTAGGTTGATAATGATTTTATTATTTTCTATATAAGTACCTCTTTCAAGTTTTTTTGAAATTGAAAAAGGCAGTAATTGGGATTTTATGGTATGGGTAGAAAGCCAATTAGCTATCGTTTCATCATCGGCATCGTAGATAAAATAATCGGTGGGGGTTTGGTTCATCACAATTCTAAATTTCGATGCGATGTATTGTTTATAATTATTGGCATACCTATCTAGATGATCCGGCGATAAATTGGTGAGTACTGCAATATGCGGTGCAAACGTTTTAATTCCGTCAAGCTGAAAACTACTTACTTCCAACACATAGTTTTTGGTGTTGGTTTCGGCTACTTTTTTTGCAAAACTATCGCCAATATTTCCTGCTAATTCAACGTCTAATCCTCCTTGCTTCAACAACTCATAAGTTATCGTTGCTGTGGTGGTTTTTCCGTTGCTTCCGGTAATGGCAATTAAGGTTGCATTTGTATAGCGAGAAGCAAACTCAATTTCTGAAATTACCGGAACCGCAATAGCTTTTAGTGTTTTTATAACTGAAGCTGTTTCGGGTATTCCGGGACTTTTAACTACTTCATCTGCTTGTAAAATGGTTTTTAATGTATGACCTTCTTCCTCCCATAAAATCTCATGATGTATAAGAACTTGTTTGTATGTTTCTTTTATTTTTCCGAAGTCTGAAACAAAGACTTCAAATCCTTTTTTTTTTGCTAATAACGCCGCACCTACTCCACTTTCTCCTGCACCCAACACGACTATATTTTTTTGTTTGCCTTTCAATCTTTTTCTATCTAATTTTTAAAGTAACAATGGTTAATACTGCCAGTACAATGCCCACAATCCAAAACCGGGTTACTATTTTACTTTCGTGCATTCCCTTCATTTGAAAATGATGATGCAAAGGCGACATTTTAAAAATGCGCTTGCCTTGTCCGTATTTCCTTTTTGTATATTTAAACCAGCTAACTTGCAACACCACCGAAAGATTTTCGATTAAAAACACACCACATAAAATGGGGATTAACCATTCTTTTCTTATTGCAATGGCTATGACGGCAATGATTCCGCCAATAGTTAAACTTCCCGTATCGCCCATAAAGACTTGTGCCGGAAAGGCATTGTACCATAAAAATCCTATTAATGCTCCTACAAAAGCCGTTATAAAAATGGTTAGTTCTCCTGTGTTGGGGATGTACATGATATTGAGGTAATCTGCAAAAATCACATTCCCCGAAACCCAAGCAAAAATAGCTAAGGTTACACCTATTATTGCCGATGTTCCCGCGGCTAAACCATCTATTCCGTCAGTAAGGTTGGCACCGTTTGAAACGGCAGTTATAATAAAAATTACAATGGGAATAAATAGAAGCCAGGCATAGTCTTTTGCTCCTTCGCCCATCCAACTAACTAAACTTTCATAATTAAATTCGTTATGCTTAACAAATGGTATTGTTGTAAGTAACGAATGTTCTTCGGGATAAAAATCGGAAGTATTTTTATTGGCAATTACTTCCATAGAAGTGGTACTCTTTAGTTTATGTCGCTTTACGGTAATACCCGGATGAAAGTACATGGTAGCACCTACAATGATTCCCAATCCTACTTGCCCGATGACTTTAAATTTTCCGGAAAGACCGTCTTTGTTATTTCTGAATTTTTTTAGATAATCATCTATAAACCCTATGGTTCCCATCCAGAGTGTTGTAATTAGTAATAACACAACATAAACATTGTCTAATTTAGCAAACAACAACACCGGAATTATCGTAGCCAGAATAATAATAATACCGCCCATTGTTGGGGTTCCGGCTTTTTCAGACTGTCCTTGTAAACCCAAATCTCGTACATTTTCACCAATTTGTTTTTTTTGTAGAATTCTAATTATTTTTTTCCCGTAAACCGTTGCAATTAATAACGAAACAATAACTGCCATCGCTGCTCGAAATGTAATAAACTGAAACAGCCCTGCGCCGGGTAAATCGTAGGTTTTATCTAAATAATCAAACAAATAATACAGCATGGCTTAGTTTTGTATTTGGTTTAACAGTTGGTTTACTATTTTAAAATCATCAAAATCAAATCGTTGCCCGTTAATCTCTTGATACGTTTCATGACCTTTCCCTGCAACAAGAATGATATCACCTTCTTTTGCAAGTTGGCAGGCTGTTTTGATTGCTTGCTTGCGGTCGGTTATAGAAAGTGTTTTTTTATAATGTTGTGGTTGTACGCCAATTTCTATTTCTTTTATAATTTGTTCGGGATCTTCAGAGCGTGGATTGTCGCTGGTAAAAATTACTTTGGTGCTTAATGTTGCAGCAATGTTTCCCATTTTGGGTCGTTTTTCTTTATCTCTATCTCCGCCACATCCTACTACTGTTATCAATTCTTCATTTCCGGTTCGGATAGTGTTAATAGTTTCCAAAACATTTTTAAGTGCATCGGGAGTATGCGCATAATCTACGATAGTGGTTATTTTGTTTTCTGAAACCGAATACTGAAATCGTCCTGTTACACTCTCTAACGTACTCATGATTTGAAGGGTTTGTAACGTATCCAGACCCAATAAATCTGCCGTTGCATATATTGCCAACAAATTATAAGCATTAAAATCACCAATAAGTTTTACCCAAAGTTCTTGATTATTAATACGAAGCAGCAATCCGTTAAATTGATTTTCCAGAATTTGCGCTTTATAATCGGCGTGCTGTTTTAAGGCATAGGTGTACTTTTTTGCTTTGGTATTTTGTAGCATAACCAGCCCGTTTTTATCATCTATATTGGTGAGTGCAAAAGCAGTATTGGGCAACTCATCAAAAAATTGTTTTTTTACGTCTCTGTATTCGGCAAAACTGTGATGGTAATCGAGATGATCGTGAGTTAAATTGGTGAATATGCCACCTGAAAAATGAAGCTCTTTGGTTCGTTTTTGATGTATTCCGTGCGAGCTTACTTCCATAAAGCAATGCGTAACACCACTTTCCACCATTTGATGCAGGTATTTGTTTAAGGTAACCGAATCGGGAGTTGTGTGAGTTGCATCGTAATTTTTATCATTGATTAAAACTGCAACGGTAGAGAGTAACCCTGTTTTAAACCCTGCTTTTTTAAATAATTGAAATAACAAGGTTGCAATGGTAGTTTTTCCGTTGGTTCCGGTAACACCTATAAGTTTTAATTTTTGAGAAGGATTGTCGTAAAAATTAGCAGCCATAACCGAAAGTGCCAAATGTGAATCGGTTACTTGAACATAGGTAATAACCCCTTTTAAAATTTTGTTTGGAAGTGTTTCGCAAATAATAGCAACGGCATCTTTTTCTAGTGCTGTGTCTATAAATTGATGTCCGTCTGAAACGGTGCCCTTTATTGCTATAAAAACATCGTTTGGAAGCACTTTTCGAGAATCAAAAACCAACTGATTTACCGAAATAGCGGTATTTCCTATTACTTTTTCGATAGGTACTTTATATAATATGTCTTTAAGTTGCTTCACGACAGTGTTAATACTATTTGTTGTCCTTTTTTTATGGTGGTTCCCTTTTTTAGTGATTGTTGTTTTACGCTTCCATATCCTTTTACTTGTACTTTTAAGCCTAAATTTTCTAATAGCGATACGGCGTCCATTCCTGCCATACCAATTACTTCAGGAATTATACTGGGTTTATTATTTAGTAAATTGTAATACGTAGTAAAACTATTGTTAACGTTTTCTTCTACTGTTTCAACATTGTTTACTTCGGCAATAAGTGGTGTGTCTGTATATATTTTTTGTGCAATACGTTTAAAAACGGGACCGGATACATCGGCTCCGTAATACCCTTTTTTAGTACTGGGTTTATGAATTACTACAATACAAGAATACTTAGGATTGTCTGCCGGAAAATAGCCTGCAAAAGAAGATACATATCTTTTGTTTTCTTTCCAATCCGCCATCCAATATTCGGTTTGAGCGGTTCCTGTTTTTCCCGCCATAGTAAAAAAAGGCGAATGCACTCTTTTTCCGGTGCCTCTTACTACGATATTTTTAAGTATTTCTTTTATTTCAGATAAAGTTTTATCGCTACATATTTTATCGTTTATTACTTCTGTAGAAAAGGTTTCTACCGGCTTATTCCTTTTTCTAATTTCTTTAATAAATCTTGGCTTTACCATTTTACCGCTGTTGGCAATTGCGTTATAAAAGGTTAAGGTCTGCAAAGGTGTAAGGCGCAGATTGTAGCCATACGCCATAGAAGGCAACGCATTTTTACTCCACAATTTATGCCCCGGCTCCGGAATAACCGGCTTTCCTTCTCCTGCGATGGGAATTCCTAATGGTTTGTTTAAACTCCATTGTTTTAAATGATTAATAAATGTATTTGGTTTTTTTGCGTAACCCTCATCAATAATTGTTGCCAAACCGATGTTTGAAGACACTTCGAGAGCTCTGGCGGCAGTTATTTTTCCGTAACCTCCGTGATGCGAATCGTAAATTTTTCTTCCGTAAAAAGTTTTTACACCTTGTTTGGTGTCGATTACCGTACTGGTATCGATTACTTTATCTTCAAGAGCCGCCATAAATGCCATTACTTTAAAGGTAGAACCGGGTTCGTGTGATTCGCCTACGGCATAATTGAGCTTTTCATAATACGTACCTTTTGAAGTTCTTCCTAAGTTGGCTATCGCTTTAATTTCGCCTGTTGCTACTTCCATTACGATAACGGTGCCGTGTTCGGCTTCATAATATTGTAACTGTTTAAGCAAAGCGTGATGGGCAATATCTTGGATATTTACATTTATGGTAGTAACCACATCAAACCCATCTTCGGGATCTATTTCATTTTCATCGAAAACAGATTTCCACTACCCTTTTGCAATTTTTTGTTTGAGTCTTCTACCGTTTTTCCCCTTTAGATATTTATCAAAAGCTCCTTCAAAACCTACTTTATAAACTCCGGGTTTATTTTTTACTTGGTTACCCACTAATCTTTCGGCAATTTTACCAAGAGGATGTTCTCTAACAGTAGTTTGCTCTACAATGATTCCGCCTTTATAAGGACCTAAATTAAAAAGCGGGAATTTTTTAATTTTGATATAATCTGAATAACCAAGATTTTTGGCAACCAACATGTAGCGATTTTTTCCGGCACGTGCTTTTCTAAATTTCTCTTTGTAATACGAAACCGATTCCCCAAACATTTTGCTAAGTGATTTTGCAAGTTCGGGCATTTGGTTTTTAAAATTTTCGGAAGAAACCGTAACAGCATCAAACCGAATATCGTATTTTGGAACCGAAGTAGCCAGCAGGCTTCCATTGTCGGCATAAATATTTCCCCGACTGGCATTGATAACAAAATTTTTAATAGTATTGTTTTTTGCCAGTTCGCGGTATTTTCTTCCTTCAACAAACTGTATATCAATGAGTTTTACTGCTATTATTATAAAAAACAACAACAACAATCCGGCTACAACATACAGTCGATTTAATATGGTTTTTTCTTCAATAGCCATTTACTTATTTTGTGTTTCTTTTAATAATTATTTTATGAGGTGGCGTTACCGGTGGCTTTAATCCTTTTTTTTCCATTATTTTTGTTATTCTACTTTCCATTTTTACCTGCATAACTTTCATCCGCAAATCCACATATTCGCTTTTTAATTCTTTTACCTCGTTATTGAGCTTAGCTATTTGATGCACTTTTTTATCGGCGTTGTGTGAACTGGCAATCATTATTAAAGCCAAAAACGATAAAAAAATAATCACGCGCCAGTTTTTAAAAGCATCATCGCTAATTAAAAAGTTTCCTTTAATAATATTTATAAATCGCTTCTTCATTATAATTTTTCGGCTACTCTAAGTTTGGCACTTCGCGCTCTGTTATTCTCTTTAATTTCTTCTTCGGAGGGAAGTAAAAATTTTCCTATGGGCTTAAAAGGAACCTCGGCTCGACCAAAAACATCTTTTTCGGGTTCACCTTCAAAAAGACCATTTCGCATATAGCGTTTTACCAATCGGTCTTCGAGTGAATGATAGGTTAACAATGACAATCTTCCGCCCGGTTTTAGCACTTCTTGTGTTTGCAATAAAAATTCTTTTAACACTTCAAGTTCTTGATTTACTTCAATTCTAATAGCTTGAAACACTTGTGCTAATATTTTATTTTCTCTGTGCTTGGGTAAAAACCTCCCAAGGGCTTCTTTTAATTGTGTACTTGAAACGATAGGCTCTTGCTCACGTGCTGCTACAATAAGTCTTGCCATGCCGGCAGCTGCTCGCAACTCACCGTATTGCGACAAAATAGCTTTAAGTTGCTCTTGCGAATATTGATTAATTACTTCGTAAGCCGAAAGTGAAGCATCTTGATTCATTCGCATATCGAGTTTGGCTTCAAAACGGGTTGAAAATCCTCGTTCGGGAACATTAAACTGATGTGAAGAAACGCCAAAATCACCCAATATTCCGTCCACTTGCGTGTAGCCGTAAAAGCGTAAAAATCGTTTTAAAAACCGAAAATTTTGATTGATAAGTAAAAATCGTTCATCATCTAAAGCATTTTCAAGAGCATCATTATCTTGATCAAAAGCAATGAGTTTTCCGTTTTTGCCTAAATGCTTTAAAATTTCTTTTGAATGACCTCCACCGCCAAAAGTTACATCCACATATATCCCGTCGGGTTTGATGTTTAACCCTTCCACCGTTTTTTGCAACAAAACCGGTTTGTGATATTCCATTATCATTCGTTTATACTATTATTAGCGTCGCCCATTACTTCTTCTGCCAAATCGGCAAAATTATTAGCTGCATCATCAATGGCTTTTTCGTATTTATCTTTATCCCATATTTCAACAATGTTTATGGCAGATGAAACCACCAATTCTTTCTTAATTCCTGCAAACTGCAAAAGATCTTTTGGGATGAGTAAACGCCCGGCATTATCCAGATCCACCATCTTTACTCCGGCACTGAATCTTCTTATAAAATCATTGTTTTTTCGGTTAAACCTATTGAGTTCAGCCATTTTACCCATTAACTTCTGCCACTCTTCCATAGGATACAACTCCAAGCAAGGTTGAAACACGGCTCGTTTTATTACAAAACCGTTTTCTGAAACCAATGCCAATTGTTTTTTTAAAGAAGCCGGCACTAAGACCCGCCCCTTTACATCGGCTTTACACTCGTATGTTCCTATTAAATTAAGCATTAACTGATTAATTGTTTT
>JALWYP010000491.1 GCA_026992695.1 Flavobacteriaceae bacterium | reverse complement strand
TTGAGTTTCAGACAAGGCTTTAAAAAAAGCTCTTTCGGTTACCATAACGGGTTCGTCGCAATACATTTCGGTAGCTCTAAAAACACCAAATTGTAGCTTATCTCCTAGTAATGTGTATTTCCCGCCAAAACCATTGCAAGCACCATTTCCGGTGGCTTCTTTTATTTTATCGTTAAATGAAATAAACGGTAACTTTCCTTCAATCGGTTTTGAAAATAAAGTCGTAATGGTGTATTTACCACTTAATTGTTGGATTTCATTCATAGGAACTACTTTTTGAGTTGGATTGCATGATACGACAAACCACATAATAATATTAAAAAATAACAGCTTCATGGTTTCTATTTTAACTTAGCATTGTCTTGGCTTTTTTTACAGCTTTAATAAAGGCATCTACTTCTTCAAAAGTGTTGTAAAATGCAAACGATGCACGAACGGTACCCTGAATATTGTAATAATCCATAATGGGTTGTGTACAATGGTGTCCGGTTCTAACCGCTACTCCTAATTTATCAATGATGGTGCCAACGTCAAACGGATGAATATTTTTTAAATTAAACGACAAAACAGCCGATTTTCTTTTAGCTGTGCCGTATAATTCGATGTCTTCAATTTGTGTTAATTGTTCTGTGGCATAGGTAAGCAATTTATTTTCGTGTTGGTAAATAGTTTCAATTCCTATTTCGTTTAAAAAATCGATTGCTGTTGCAAAGGCTATTCCTCCGGCAATGTTGGGTGTTCCGGCTTCAAATTTATGAGGTAGGTCGGCATACGTGGTTTTGGCAAATGTTACTTCTTTTATCATTTCGCCTCCTCCTTGGTAGGGAGGGAGTTTGTTTAACCATTTTTCTTTTCCGTAGAGCATTCCTACTCCTGTGGGTCCGCACATTTTATGTGCCGAAGTGGCATAAAAATCGACATCTAACTTTTGTAAATCTGGTTTTAGGTGCATTCCGGCTTGTGCTCCGTCTAGCAGGACGGCAGCTCCTACTTGATGCGCTTTATGTATTATTTTTTCAACCGGATTAATGGTTCCTAAGGTGTTGGAAACGTGTAAAACAGCAACTAGTTTGGTTTTTTTTGAAAGAAGTTGGTTATACGATTCTAAAATTAACTCCCCGCTTTTGGAAATTGGAATTACTTTTAAAACCGCTCCGGTTCGTTCACAAAGCAGTTGCCAAGGCACGATGTTGGAGTGATGTTCCATCTGAGAAATAATAATTTCATCTCCTTTTTCTAAAAGTGAGGTAAAACTACTTGCCACCAAGTTAATGCTTTCTGTAGTTCCGGAAGTAAAAATTACTTCGTGAGAGTGTTTTATTGTATAATGTTTTTGAAGCGTTTTTCTAGCCTCTTCATAAAGATTTGTTGCTTCTTGTGAAAGGGTATGAACCCCTCTGTGTATGTTTGCATTATACTTATAATAAAAATTCTCTAGGGTTTCTACTACAACTTTTGGTTTTTGTGAAGTGGCGGCATTATCGAAATAGACCAAGGGATACCCGTTTATTTTTTGATCGAGTATGGGAAATTGTTTTCGTAATTTTTGTACATCCAAACTCATAGGTTATACGTTAAAACCAATGCTAACGCCAATTTTAGTTGCTAACAGCTTGTTAATTCTTCGTTTTAATTCGGGGATTTTTACACTTTCCAGTACGGTATTGGCAAAGGCATACATAAGCAATGCTTGTGCTTCTTTTTTTCCAATTCCGCGTGAGCGTAAATAAAATAATGCATCTTCATCAAATTGCCCAATGGTGCAACCGTGTGAACATTTTACGTCATCGGCAAAAATTTCGAGTTGGGGTTTTGCGTTTATGGTTGCTTTGTCGTCTATAAGAATGTTATCATTTTGTTGGTAGGCGTTAATTTTTTGTGCTTGTTTTTCCACAAAAACCTTACCGTTAAAAACACCAGTTGATGCACCACCATATAATCCTTTATAATCTTGATGGCTCACGCAATGAGGAGCTTGATGTTTAACCAAAGTATGATGATCTACGTGTTGTTTGTTATTTAATATTGAAATACCTTTAAGAGTCGATTCGCAATGGTTACCCGTTTGGTAAAAATGAAGGTTGTTTCGGGTTAATTTTCCGCCTAAAGAAAAGGTATGTACGGCACAATTACTTTCGGTGTCTTGATTAATAAATGTACTGTCAAGCAAGGAAGCATTGGGTTTGTCGTTTTGCACTTTATAATAATCGACAAAAGCTCTTTTTTCGGCAAAAATTTCGGTTACCGAATTGGTAAAAACAGGATTTTCGGTTAGACTTTGGTGGCGTTCGATAATTTGTACGTGTGCATTTTCTCCTACAACAATTAAGTTACGAGGTTGCATCATAAGAGCCGACTCGTTTCCGGTAGCAAAATTAATGATTTCTATAGGTTTTTCTACTTCTTTATTTCTAGGAATATAAATATAGGCACCCTCCTTAGCAAAGGCAGTGTTAAGTGAAGTAATACTATCTTTTTGTGCAATTTTATTAAAATAGGCTTCGATTACGGCACTGTATTTTGGTTTTGATAATGCTGCCGAAAGCAAGCAAATATCCATGTTATCGTGAGTGGTTTCGGAAAGGAACGAACTGTAAATTCCGTCAACAAAAACAATTTTAAAGGTATCGATGTCGTGTAAAAAAAACTTCCTAACGTCTTTTAGTTCAACATTGTGTTCTCTGGTAGGGAAAATACTGTAATCGTGTTTTATAACCGAATTCAAAGAAGTATATTTCCAAGCTTCTTCCTTTTTTGTAGGGAATCCCTTTTCTTCAAATCGTTTCATAGCTTTGTTTCGCATTTTATGAATGGGTGAATTTCCTTCAAGGTTATCCTCAAATGCAAAATATGCCGATACTAATTTATCTTTTAAACTCATTTTTTTCTATTCTAAACCAACTCCTCCTTAATCCAATCGTATCCTTTTTCTTCAAGTTCGTGAGCTAGTTCTTTTCCGCCTGATTTTACAATTTTTCCTTCGATAAGTACATGCACAAAATCGGGTACTATATAATCTAACAACCGTTGGTAATGTGTAATTACCAGCACGGCGTTGTCTTTGTTTTTAAGTTTGTTTACTCCGTTTGCAACAATTTTTAGCGCATCAATATCCAATCCCGAATCGGTTTCGTCTAGGATGGCTAATTTGGGTTGCAGCATTGCCATCTGAAAAATTTCATTTCGTTTTTTTTCGCCACCTGAAAATCCTTCGTTTAATGAACGCAATAAAAATTTACGATCTATCTCTAGTAAATCTGCTTTTTCTTTAATTAGTTTCAGCATTTCTGAAGCCGGCATAGGCTCTTCTCCTTTTGCTTTTCGGGTTTCGTTGATTGCGGTTTTAATAAAATTAGTTACGCTAACTCCCGGAATTTCTACCGGATATTGGAACGATAGAAAAATACCTTTATGTGCTCTTTCTTCGGGGTCTAAATCATTAATATTTTTGTTTTCAAAAAGCACTTCTCCTTTGGTAGTTTGATAGGTGTCTTTTCCGGCTATTACAGATGATAACGTGCTTTTACCCGACCCGTTAGGTCCCATTATAGCATGGACTTCACCGGGATTAATAGTAAGGTTAATTCCTTTTAAAATTTCTTTATCTTGAACACTCGCGTGTAAATTTTTAACCTGTAACATATGTGTTATTTTTTGCTTTCTACCTTAATATCCGGCGATGAAGGTTCGTTGCCTACTAAAACAATTTCGGTAATGGTTAATCGTTCATCCCAACCTTCTTCTCCGGGTTTCTTTTTGTTTATAATTCCTTGAACTACAACCGGAACCATATCAAGCGAATCTTTTTTTATGGTAGCTACTTGCTTGGCTAAATCGGCTTCTTTTTCATTTAAAACCACACCGTAAATAAACTTGTTTCCGTATAAAACAGAACCGTCTTTTAAATGAATAAACTCCCCTCGATAAGTTTTTGTGTTGGTTACAACGGCGTTGTTTTGTTCTTTAACTATCGCTTTGTTTTCTTTTTTTGTGTCGTCTTTGCAGGCAACTGTTGCTAGTAGTACAAAAATTAAAAAAATTGTTTTTTTCATATTAAAATGTATTTATTAGTTTTATTATCCAACGGAGCCTTCCAGGCTTATTTCCAGTAATTTTTGAGCCTCTACGGCAAACTCCATAGGGAGTTTATTAAGCACTTCTTTACTAAATCCGTTTACAATAAGTGCAATGGCTTTTTCGGTATCGATGCCACGTTGGTTGCAGTAAAAAATTTGATCTTCTCCAATTTTACTGGTTGTTGCTTCGTGTTCGATATGAGCGGATTTGTTTTTTGCTTCGATGTACGGAAAGGTATGTGCTCCACATTTATTTCCCATTAACAAAGAATCGCATTGCGAAAAATTTCTGGCATTGTGAGCACGCGAGTGAATTTGAACCAACCCGCGATAGCTATTTTGTGATTTTCCGGCAGAAATTCCTTTAGAAATAATAGTGCTTTTTGTGTTTTTCCCAAGATGAATCATTTTGGTTCCCGTGTCTGCTTGTTGGTAATTATTTGTTACGGCAATAGAGTAAAATTCGCCAACGGAGTTATCGCCTTTTAATATGCAACTTGGGTATTTCCAAGTAACAGCACTTCCGGTTTCTACTTGTGTCCAAGATATTTTTGAATTTTTATGGCAGATTCCTCTTTTGGTAACAAAATTATATACACCGCCTTTTCCTTCTTTGTTTCCGGGATACCAGTTTTGTACGGTGGAGTATTTAATTTCGGCTCCATCAAGCGCAATAAGTTCTACTACGGCAGCGTGAAGTTGGTTTTCATCCCGTGAGGGAGCTGTGCATCCTTCCAAATAACTTACATAACTGTCTTCATCGGCAATGACCAATGTACGTTCAAACTGTCCGGTGCCTGCTTGATTGATTCTAAAATAAGTTGAAAGTTCCATCGGGCAACGCACTCCTTTTGGGATGTAACAAAAAGAGCCATCACTAAAAACGGCACTGTTTAAAGCTGCATAAAAATTATCTTGTTGAGGAACTACAGTTCCTAAATATTTTTTTACCAGTTCCGGATATTCTCGAATGGCTTCGGAAATAGAGCAAAAAATAATTCCTTTTTCTGCCAAAGTTTTCTTAAAAGTAGTTGCTACTGAAACGGAATCCATCACAATATCTACAGCAACACCGGCAAGTTTTTTTTGTTCGTCGATAGAAATCCCTAGCCTTTTAAATGTATCTAACAACTCAGGATCTACTTCGTCTAAACTATCGTATTTTGGTTTTTTTGAAGGTGCCGAATAGTAGGATATTTTTTGAAAATCGGGTTTTTCGTAATTTACATTTGCCCAATCGGGTTCTTGCATTTGTTTCCAATATTTAAAAGCTTCTAATCGCCATTGCGTCATCCATTCGGGCTCTTCTTTCTTTTTGGAAATAGCGCGTACAATATCTTCATTCAACCCAATAGGAAATGTATCGGACTCGATATTGGTATAAAATCCGTATTCGTATTCCTTGTTCTCAAGGTCTTTTTTTAAATCGTCTTCGGTAAATTTGCTCATTAGTTGTTGCGTAATTCAATTATAACGAAAAACTTTCTCCGCATCCACAGGTTCGATTTGCGTTGGGATTGTTAAAAACAAATCCTTTTCCGTTTAGACCACCACTAAAATCAAGTGTGGTGCCTATTAAGTACAGAAAACTTTTTTTGTCGACAACTATCCTTACCGGAGCGTCTTCAAAAAGTTTGTCTTCGTCTTTTTTGTCTTTATCAAAATCCAATTCATACGAAAGACCTGAACACCCACCACTTTTTACACCCACTCTTACAAAGTGTTTGTTTACATCGTAACCGCTTTCAGACATAAGCTGTGCTATTTTGTTTTTAGCTGTATTACTTACTTGTATCATTTTTAATTAGATTTGTTCTAAATAGGAGGCAAATATACATTATTTAAAGCATTTTTCAATGATATTAGAATTTTTTGTAAGTATGAAAAAGCGGTTTTTGCCTATGATAAAACGTTAAAATTTTCGGACTTACTTTTCTAATGTGTATTTTCACGGTTAAATTTCGTTAAAAATGAAAAAAAATCTACTTTACTCTCTGTTATTCTTACCTCTTTTTTGTTTTCACAAAACATAGGTTCTTTAGTGCAAAACCTCCCTGTTAAAAACATAGGTCCTTCTATAATGAGTGGTCGTGTTACGGCATTAGCTGTTAATTCTAAAAACCCTAGCGAATTTTATGTTGGCTACGCTAGTGGTGGCGTGTGGCACACCACAAATAACGGAACTTCATTTACACCAATTTTAGATACGAGTCCGACACAAAATGTAGGAAGCCTTGCTGTAGATTGGAAAAATAATATTATTTGGGTAGGAACAGGAGAGGTAAATTCTTCTCGATCTTCTTATTCGGGGATAGGAATTTTAAAATCTTCCGATAACGGAAAAACATGGGAAAATATGGGCTTAACAGATTCGCATCATATTAGCAAAATACTCATTAATCCTAAAAACGCTAACGAAATAATAGTAGGTGTATTAGGGCATTTGTATTCTAGTAATAACCAAAGGGGTATTTTTAAGACAACAGATGGAGGAAAAACTTGGAAAAAGACATTGTTTGTTAATAATCAAACAGGTGTTGTGGATGTTTCGGTTAATCCTAGAAATTTTAACGAGCTCTACGCTTCAACTTGGGATAGAGAACGAAAAGCTTGGAATTTTAAAGGGAATGGAGCGGGAAGCGGCATTTATAAAAGCACAGACGGAGGAGATACTTGGACACTTGTTTCAACTCAAAAAAGTGGATTCCCAACCGGCGAAGGTGTGGGAAGAATAGGTGTGGCTGTGTTTGATGCTAATACGGTATATGCCATTGTGGACAACCAAAACCGAAGCCCCAAAATAAATGATGAATTAGACAAAAAAGGATTAACAAAAGAAGATTTTAAAACCATGTCGATAGCTTCTTTTTTAGAAATGGAAGACACAAAAATTAACGCGTTTTTAAAAAGCAACAATTTCCCCGAAAAATATTCGGCTAAAGGATTAAAAAAACGAGTAAAAAACAATGAAATTAAGCCCTTAGATTTAGCAATTTATATTGAAGATGCCAACACACTGCTTTTTGACACTCCGGTTATAGGAGCACAGGTCTATAAAAGTAATGATGGTGGAAAAACCTGGAAAAAAACGCACAAAGGATTTTTGGAAGATTTATATTATTCATACGGATATTACTTCGGAAGAATACACGTGTCACCGCAGGACGTTAATCATATTTATGTTTACGGTGTGCCCATTCTTAGCTCTAAAGACGGTGGAAAAACATTTGCTTCCATTAATGGAGATAACGTTCATGCCGACCATCATGATTTATGGATAAACCCCTTTAACCCTAACCACTTAATAAACGGGAATGACGGTGGAGTAAACATAAGTTATGATGATGGAAAACATTGGGTGAAATGCAATACACCTTCAGTTGGGCAGTTTTATAGTGTAAATATAGATTTTGAAAAGCCCTATAATGTCTATGGAGGATTACAAGATAATGGTGTGTGGACAGGCTCACATACCAATAAAGAAAATGTTGTTTGGCACCAAACCGGAGACTATCCTTTTGATATTATTATGGGAGGCGACGGGATGCAAGTACAAATAGACTCACGTAACAGCAATATTGTTTATACCGGTTTTCAGTTTGGGAATTACTTTAGATTAAATCGTGAAACAGATGAACAGACTTATATTCAACCCAAACATAAACTGGGGGAAAAACCATATCGATTTAATTGGCAAACCCCCATTTTGTTAAGTTCTCACAATCAAGATATTTTGTATTTGGGCGGGAATAAATTAATGCGCAGTATGAATCAAGGAAATGATTGGGAAGCCATTTCGCCCGATCTAACAAAAGGAGGTAAAAAAGGAAATGTACCCTACGGAACCTTAACATCTATTAGTGAATCTCCCTTTCAGTTTGGGTTGCTCTACACCGGAAGCGATGACGGGATAGTATTTATTTCTAAAGATGCAGGAAGTAATTGGACAAGTATTTCTAAAAATCTTCCAAAAGATTTATGGGTTAGCAGGGTTATTGCTTCGCAGCATAATAAAAGTAGGGTATATCTTACCTTAAACGGGTATCGAAACGATGATTTTAACCCTTACGTGTATGTTAGCGATGACTATGGAACAACGTGGAATAATATAGTGTCTAACCTCCCAAAATCACCTGTAAATGTAATAAAAGAAGATCCAAAAAATCCTAATTTATTATATATAGGAACCGATAACGGAGCTTATGTTTCATTTAATAACGGGCAAAATTGGCAACGAATAGAAAATAATCTTCCAGCTGTTGCCGTTCACGATTTAGTTATTCATCCCACAGAAAACGAAATGGTATTAGGTACTCACGGCAGAAGCCTTTATGTAGCGGATGTTTCATTACTTCAAAAAATCACAGACTTAAATCAAACGTATATTTCAGATGTAAAACCCGTTCGATTTTCGCCTCGCTGGGGAAGTAAAAGAAGTGCTTGGAGTACCCTATTTGAACCAAAAGTTTCTATCCAATTCTTTACGCCGACAGCCAAAAAACATTCCATACAAATTACAACTAAAAATGGAGCTGTTTTACAATCTTTTGGTGTACAAACCGAAAAAGGAATAAATACATTTATCTATGATTTAGGTATTACTGTTAAAGGTAAAAAGATATTGGAGAAAGAGGGGATAAAGGTAAAGAAAGCAGATAACGGAACCTATTATTTACCGAAAGGAGAATATGTTATAGAGTTAAATTCGGTGAAGCACAATTTTAAGATAGAATAATCTTTTTTTATAACAATTCTAAATATCATTAAAACCAGTAAATTGTTTGGTTGAGATAATAAGGTGTTAGTATTTTTTGTATATTCACCAAATTAAAATAACCATTTAAATTTTATCTATTATGAAAAAAATGACTTTATTATTATTCCTTGCTGTAATTTTTTCAGCAAATGCTCAAAGAGAAATAAGTCCTGTTTTAGGCGAAACGAATAAAGAATCAAATGCCTTATTTGATTTGTTATATACAATTGATGTTGGTGCTACTGGATCTATTGGTGCTCAATCTCAAGCAGGAGTAATATTTTTCAATAATCAATATTGGGTTTCTACTTGGAATGCTGATACCATCCATATTTTAGATAATACAGGCGCTTTTGTAGAAACAATTACAATTCCTGGTGTTTCTGGAACACGTTCCATGACAACAGATGGAACTGACGTTTATATTGGTGCTGCAGGGACTGAGATTTATCAAATAGATCCCGCTACAAAAACCTTAATAGGTATTATTACGGTAACCACTGGGTCAGATGCTACTGCTAGAATGGTAACTTACGATGAAACTTTAGATGGTGGAAGTGGTGGTTTTTGGATTGGAAGTTTTACCTCTGACATAGCATCTGTAGACATGAATGGGAATGAGCTTTCTGTTATTCCTTCTGCAACGCACGGAACAACAATCTATGGAGGAGCTATTGATAATATTTCACCAGGAGGACCTTTTTTATGGATTCATGATCAAAACGGACCTGATTTTGTTACCCAACTCGCTTTACCAGGAGGAGCGCCAACAGGTATAGTTTATGATTTTACTGCTGATGGTACTGCCGCTGGTGCAACTGCTGTTTTAGCCGGTGGATTATTTATTTCTGATGAAGTAGCTGCTGGTGTTGTTTCTTTAGTTGGATTATCTCAAAGTGACCCTTCCAATTTGATTTTTGCTGTAGAATTAACTCCTATTCTTGGTGCAAATGATAATGAAATTGCTGACGTTAGTATTTATCCTAATCCTGCAACAAGTAACACCGTAACTATTAAAACAAGTGTTCTTGGCGATATTTCTGTTGAAGTTTTTGATATTTTAGGACATAAAGTTATTCAAACGGTAGTAACGAATAACGAGTTAGATATTAATACACTTCAGGCTGGAGTATATATGTTAAAAATTAATCAAAATGGTAATTCTGCTACAAAAAAATTAATTGTAAAGTAATATCCTACTATTAATTCTTATTAAGTCATCTTTTAGCGAAGATGACTTTTTATTTTATAACAATTCTAAATATCATTAAAACATGTAAATTGTTTGGTTGAGATAACAAGGTGTTGTAATTTTGTCCTACTCAAAAATGTAAATTTTACACAATGGGAATACTATCCTCCTCTATTGCTCGAAAAGTAGCCATGGCACTTTCGGCATTTTTTCTTATGTTTTTCTTATTAATTCATGTATCGGTAAATTTAGTATCTGTTTTTAGTGAAGATGCTTTTAACACTGCTTCTCATTTTATGGGAACCAACCCGCTTATTCAATATGCTATGCAGCCCGTTTTAATTTTGGGTGTGGTATTTCACTTTATAATGGGTTTTGTGTTGGAACTCAAAAACCGAAGTGCACGCGTTGTAAAATACGTTAAAAATAACGGATCAGCTAACGCTACTTGGATGAGTCGGAATATGATATTTAGCGGATTGGTGATTTTAGCTTTTATAGTTTTACACTTTATAGATTTTTGGTTTCCGGAAGTAAACCATAAGTACATTGCTCATTTACCCGAAGACCCATCCAGATATTATGGAGAATTGGTTCATAAATTTGAAAATCCTATTAGGGTTGGAGCTTATGTAGTTGCTTTTATTTTTCTAGCACTACACTTGTTACACGGTTTTCAATCGGCTTTTCAATCTATG
>JALWYP010000490.1 GCA_026992695.1 Flavobacteriaceae bacterium | reverse complement strand
GATCGCTTTCGTTGCAAATAAGGATTTGTGTTGTGTTGGGCTTTGTTTGTAGTTAATTCGTGTTCTGCTCCTTGCATAGTACAGGTAGCATTAAAGATTGCGCCGGGTTCTATGGCTAATTTCCCAACAATTACTTCTCCTTCAATTTTTGCAGAAGCCCGTAATGTTAATGTTCCGGTAACATGTAGTTTTCCGTTAAATGTTCCTTCAATATCGGCATTTTCACAAGTTAGGGTTCCAATAATTTCACCAGATTTACCCAAAACTACTTTAGAAGGGGTTTTAATGTTTCCTTCTATACTGCCATCGATTCTAAAAAATCCTTTAGATGAAATATCACCTATTAATTTGGTGCCTTCGTTAATACGGTTTTGACCGGTTCCCGGTTCTACATTTTTTTTGTCTTTTTTGTCTGAAAACATACTATATGGGGATTTGGGGATTTTAAAAATTAACCTCTTCCTTTTTTGCCTCTCGGTTGCTTTCCGGAACGTGGGTTTTTATTATTGTTTTTATTTTCTCCGGAAGGATTTCTCCTTCCGCGATTCATTTCTTTCATTTTCTTTTCTTTCATTTTATCATCTCTCCTAATTTTTTCTTGCCGTTTCTTTTCTTCTTCTTCACTAAGACCTCTTTTTCCACCTGTATTTGTATTTCCTTTTTTAATGGTTTTGTTCTTGGATAAATCGGCAGTGAGATATTCTTCTAGATTTTTATGTATTTGAAGGATTTCATAATTAGGCGTAGAAATTTCAAAATGGTTAGGTGTTATTTTATAGTCTTTATTTTCGGTTAACACCTCGGCAAAACCTTTTCCGCCCAGACGTGTGTTAAGCCCGTGAATAACTACAAACCATTTTTCGGGATTATAATAATCTAAAGAGGTTTGCATTTGGGTGTAGTTGTATTTTGCAATGGCTTCGTCTAATTTTTGCTTCAATGCTTCGGCTGAAGTTTTATCGGTACTGTTAAACGGATAAATTATTTTCCATTTATCACTTTGTTGATCACCAAAAAATATTTTGTCTGCAATATTAGGTAGTACGGT
Organism: Flavobacteriaceae bacterium; assembly: GCA_026992695.1. GTDB lineage: Bacteria > Bacteroidota > Bacteroidia > Flavobacteriales > Flavobacteriaceae > Marifrigoribacter. The sequence goes on along the minus strand of JALWYP010000490.1, from coordinate 9,698 downwards.
GCTAATTATTTCTTGAGCTTGTTTACCTTCTTTTGAGTTGGGATAATTAAGAACTACAAAATTAAGCGCTTTTTTATAGGCGTCGTAACCAAACTGCCTTGCCAATGCTGTTGCTTTTAACAACTCGAATTTAGGAACAATAGCATCGCCAAAATAAATAGTTATGTATTCGTCGCTTTTGGCAACTACTTTTTGGTAATTCAGGTTTTCGAAATCTTTATACAACTCTTTGTATTTATATTCGGGGCTGGACTCATCTGTTGCCAAATTTGCATCGGGATTTGTTAAAATCTCGGCATAACGTGAGTTTGGGCTGTTGGTAATGATGTCATTTTTATAAAACTCGGCTTTATTGTTGTTGCCTAGTTCTTGGTATAATTTATACAAATTATATTTTGCCGGAAGTATGAGTCGTTCTTCGGGATTAAGGGTAAGTAATTTTTCTAAACGGTCAACTGCCAGGTTGAGTTCTTTAAATTTTTCTTTATAGATTAATCCCAATTGGTAGTACGCAAAATTTCGATCTTTTGCCAGACTGTCTATTGCTTTTTGGTCTTTTGGTATAAGTGCTAAGTAGGTTTCGGGTTTGTATAAATCTTCATCCGAAATAGATTTTTCATCGCTTACTTCGGTTTCGGTGTCATTATTTAATCTGCTTTTCTTGCTAGACAAGCGCCAATTATCTTCCAATCGTCGGTTTCCCCAAATTTTTCGGAACTCTTGTTTACCGTAAGCAACTGTAGTTGTGTTGTAAAAGTAAAACTTTCCGGCTTTTGGACCTCCTCTTTTTTCTCCGATATTATTGTTCTTTTTATAAAACTCGTTGTTTGCTATTTCTTCTTCGGCTTTTAAATTTGCAATGGAGTCATCAATAGCTTTTTGTTTAAGGCGATCTGTGTATTGTTTAAAAAAGGCTATTTGTTCGGGTTCGCTCATCGCAACTAAACGTAAAATGCTATCGTTTTTTATGGCGATTTCCTCATATTTTATTACGTCATCCAGATTGTCGCGTTTTTTCTTAATTCGTCTGTATTGTCTGGTGCCTTCGGTAAGTTGTGTAAGAGTGCTATCGTAATACGCTCCGGCGGTGCGGTATTGAGCTGCATCGAAGTTAATTTCGGCAAGGGTTTTGTAATTAACCGATTGCAATATTTTATCGTCGTTATAGGCTTTTATCGATTTGTTGTAGTAAACCACCGCCGTATCAATACTGTTGCTTTTGCGGTAATAGTCGCCCATTTGGTTGTAAATAATATCTAAAAATGGTCTGTTTTCTCTATTTTTTTCGAGCTTTTTAAGCGTTTCTAACAGTGCAAGCCGGTCTTCTTTATCAAAATCGAAATTTTTAGCTTTGGCAATATATGCATGAATCATATACACGCGAGGCGATTTTCGGTTTAGATCAATAACTTCGTCATAGGCAATATTTGCACTGTCTTTTAACCCTAGTCGATCGTATAGTTGTCCTTTTATATAGGTGTATCTACCTTTTAGTTCTTTGTTTTTTTCGGTTTTAACCGCTTGTTTAATATAAGGAAGTGCCGCATCTAACGAATCTAATTCAATAAACGCTTGTGCTAAAATTGCTGTTGCATCTGCTAAATCTTGATCTTCAAGTTCGCGTTGTTTTAATAGTTTTTCTAAATCTTCAATTGCTCCTTCGGGATTTTTTAACCTAATGTTGCTTTTTGCCTTCCAAACTTTTGCTTGGTTAATATTACTGCACGTGGGATATTTATCTAAAATGTAGTTAAAAGCATCTAATGCCGGCACAAATCGCTGGTCATAATAGCGTGCCTTACCTAATAAGATAAAAGCCTCATCTATTTGAGGGTTGTACTCTTTGCCATCGATGTACATCGAGTGTTTTTGAATGACCTTAGCGGCTTTTTCTTCAGCCTTTTCAAAATTGGCGTTTTTTGATTTTCCCGGAAGCGCCATATCGTCTTCTAACTGAATACGCTCTACCGGTAATATTTCCCAAAAATTATCGCGATAGCCTTGGGAGATTTCTTGTTTGCCTTGTTCAAAAGCCAAGTTTCCGTTATAAAGACCGTTAAATTCGGCTTTTACCGCGTGTGCATTTCTGTTAATGAATGTGTTTTTTTTACGAGAACAAGCGGCTATGGTAAGCGCGACAAGTAGTAAAAGTGAGATTTTATATATGCCCTTCAAAATAATTTGGTTTATTGTGTAGTTGTGTAACTCAAAAGCTACCGTTTTAGTATGTTAGTGTTGAAAAATAAGCGTAAAAATACGTTTTTTTTTAATCTTGTTTACAAAGTAGGTGTAAAAAAAAACAATTCTACTAAAAACAGCATTGTTTTTATACGTTTTTTTTGCTCTTTTTAAGTGCAAAACCCTTACTTCAAATTCAAAAAAATCATTAAATTCAATCTTCTTTTTCTAAAAGGATATATTGTACTTTTGTCGAAAATTTTTCTTTATGAGTCAATTTTATCCGCTACCGGTTTCTAAAATAAAAAAAGAAACCCAAAAATCTGTAGTTATTACTTTTGCTGTTCCCAAAGCATTAACAACTGTTTTTACATTTAAAGCAGGACAGTACATCTCCCTAAAACACATCCTAAACGGAAAAGAAGTGAGGCGTGCTTATTCTATTTGTTCTTTACCGTCAAGCGGAATTTTAAAAATAGGTATTAAAGAAATTGCCAACGGAAGGTTTTCGGTTTATGCCAATCGCGAACTAAAAGAAGGCGATGTTTTAGAAGTAATGCCTCCCGAAGGTAAATTCACATTTACTCCAAACTTTAATAAAGCTACTAATTATGCCGCTTTTGTTGCCGGTAGCGGAATTACACCCGTACTCTCGATAGTACAGTGTGCCTTACAGGAAGAACCCGGAAGCAAATTTTTGCTGGTTTACGGAAATAGAAACGTGTCCGAAACGATGTTTTATAGAGACTTATTAAAACTAAAAGAAATTTATCCCAACCGGTTTTTTATAGAGTTTATCTTTAGTAGGGAAGATGTTGAAAATGCTATCTTTGGAAGAATTGACACCGGAACGGAAAATTTCTTTATAAAAAATAACTATAACGAATGGGATTTTGAAAAGTACTACCTATGTGGTCCCGAAGAAATGATAAAAACGGTATCTGAAACATTACAATCCAATGGTGAGGAGAAAGACAAAATTAAATTTGAACTTTTTACAGCTTCTGAAAAAGAAAACACAATAGAATTATCTAACGGTTTAACTGAAATTTCACTTACGGTTGATGATGCGACCCATACTTTTACAATGCCCCAAACCAAAACGGTTTTAGATGCCGCTTTAGAAAAGGACATAGATGCTCCTTATTCGTGTCGTGGTGGTGTTTGCAGTACGTGTATTGCTAAAATTAACGAAGGCAAGGCTGTGATGAAAAAAAACCAAATCCTCACCGATGAGGAGATAGAAGAGGGATATATTCTCACCTGCCAAGCACATCCCACAACTTCAAAGTTAGTAGTGGATTATGATGATGTGTAAGAAAAATGTTAATCGTTTTCTTAATCCTTGTCGGGCAAGCCTGCCAAGCACATCCTACAACTTCAAAGTTAGTACTGGATTATGATGATGTGTAGAGACATTTTGGCAAAACGTCTATACAATAAGGAACACCCTTTCAACCACCGTTGTTGGCGATATGGTTTCCATTACATTTTCATACCCTTCGGGAAATTTATTTCCATAAACCGAAGTAGGTAGTAACGGATATTTTTTTAAGTCGGGAAGAAGCTGGTTTTCTTTGGGTTGGTTAAACGGTGTAAACCCTAAATAGGGATGCGTAACCCCCCAAAGTGTTATAACCGGCACTCCGTACATAGCTGCCAAATGCCCGTTACCGCTATCCATCGAGAGCATTAGGTCTAAATTTGAAATTAAATCTAATTCTTCTTTAAAAGTTAATTTGCCGGCAATGTTACGTACTTCTTTAAATTCATTTTCCCATTGTGAAAGTATTTTTATTTCGTTCTCTCCGCCTCCAAAAAGCAACAAATGATAGTGTTGTGTTCCGGCTAATTTTTTTACAACTTCTTTCATAAGATGCAACGGATACATTTTGCTTTTGTGTGCGGCAAAAGGCGCGATGCCTATCAATTTTTTTTGAGGCTCAAATGCATGTGTTAATTTTAAAGGAAGCGGTTTTCTGCTTAAAACATCTTGAGGCGTGAACTCAAAAGGATAACCCAATTTTTTAAAAACATCTATATAGCGTTGGTGTGTGCTTTTTAAGGGTTTTAACTGTTTGTTTTGTAAACGGGTTACTGCTTTTTTTTCTTTTCTACCTTTGTTTATTCCTAATAGGGTTATGCCTTGAAAAAGAAGCGAGGCGTCAATGATTTTAGACCGAATAACATTGTGTAAATCGGCTACGTGAGTAATATGCTGGTTTTTAGCTTCTTTGGCAAGTTTTAATAAACCCCAAAAGCCTTTGTGCTTTCCTTTTACGTCTGCCGGAAGAAAACCTACATTCGACAAATCATCAAAAAGCGGTTTAAAAAAAGGTTTTGAAAGAACGGTTAATTGTACATCGGGATAAGTTTTTGTAAAAGCCAATAATACAGGAACGGTCATTGCCACATCGCCTAAAGCGGAAAGACGAATTACCAATATGTGGTTGGGTTTGTTCAAAAATAATTTTTTAGACCATCAAGGTTTTGTGCCTCGAAGTACTTGTTTTTAGCTTTTTCTAAGTACGGGATTTAGCTCGTCGTCGTTATACATTTTCATTTGTTTATAGACTTTCATATATTTTCTTCCGTGAGCAATATCGTCTAATAATTGGTTGATTGCCGTGCTTAAATCTACCCGTTGTTCCAAAAGTACTTGTAGTTTTGTTTTGCAGGTGTCTCGGTGTTTTTGAGAAGCATTTTCTCGTGTGGCTTCTTCATTCATATGATAAATTTTAAGTGCCAAAATCGAGAGTCTGTCCACACCCCAAGCCGGGCTTTCGGTATTAATGGTAGCATCGGGATGGGGTGTTACATCCTTAAATTTTTCAAGAAAATAACTGTCTATGTATTCTACCATATCGGTTCGGTCTTGGTTAGAAGCATCTATTTTTCGTTTTAAGGTAAGCGCTTCCACCGGATTGATATTCGGGTCTCTAATAATGTCTTCGTAATGCCATTGTACAGTGTCTATCCAACATTTTCGGTAAAGTAAATGGTTGAGCAACTCGGTATTCTTGTTATACGGATTGGTAAAAGGTTGATTAACGCTGTCTATTTTATGATACTCGTTAATCACTTGGTCAAAAATTATATTGGCGTTTTCTGAAAAATTTTTCATTTTTTCTGTTTTTCTAAAATATGTAAATATTCGGTTGTGTGTGTGGCTTTATGGTTTCGGCTTTGGGTTTTGTCTGCTTTAAAACGTTGGTATTTTATGGTTTTTAATTGGTAATTTCCAAAGGTGTTCATTATTTTTTTTACGGTTTCTTTGGTCATTAATCCTTCGTTATTATAACTTAAAAAAATGTATTTGAATTGTGCACTTTCTATTAAATTATAAAAACTTTTTTCTACTTCGCCTTTTTTACAATAATTGCTTTTGTAATAATCGGGCAATCCGGTTTTTCCTTTGGGGACAAAGATATTATATTTTGCAATAGTATTTAGCAGGTGGTAATTGGCTCCATATTGGCGGGCGTTATACGGTGGATCTAGATATAAAACATCCCCTTTTATGGTTTTTATTAAGGCATTTGCATCTTGTTGAAAAACCAAATGTTTATTTTTTGTTGGGATGAAAATTGCCGGTTTTACGATGAGTTTTTTTTGAGCAGAAACTTTTATGTGTTTTAAAAATGCACCATAAACCGAAGCCGTATTGGCTACTTTATCGGCACTTTCCAGCAGGCTTGCCAATAGGAAAAAATATTGGTCTTGATTAATCTTTTCGGTTTTTTTCCAGGTTTCAATTTGTGTTCGTACGGCATCTATTCGTTGTCCGTTTTCAGCAGAAAAATAATTCCGTTGGGCTTTTCCGTTTTCGGAATATTCTTCAAAAATAAATCCTTTTACGGGTTTTAGAGCGTTTAGTTTTTCTATAAACGTTTCTGTTTCAAAAATTTTGTTATTTTCTATGTAATTTCGATTTAGCACATAGCTGTAATACTCAACATCGTTGCTAATAACTTGTTTAACGAGGGGTTTAAAGGCTCTTCCTACAATTCCGGTTCCGGCAAAAAGGTCGCAAAAAATAACATGCGATAAATCGTTTCCGGCTATTTCGGTAACTGCTTTAGAAATAAAAGAAGATAATTTATTTTTAGAGCCGATGTAGTTCATTTATTGATGAGGTGTGAGGTGGTAGATTGATTTTAGCTTGTTTTTATGTTTTTGTTGTTGCAAAGTTAGGGATAATTGGTTTGTGGTCAAACTATATCCGGAAACCATTAAGACAGTTTCTTAAGGTTTATGTTTTCTTAACTTTCCTTAATTTCTTAATGGTTAAATAAAAAACCGTTAAGTTATTGAAGCTTATTTTTAGGATTTCAATTTAGTTTTCTTTTTCCACCCAAATAATATCGCTATACGTTTTGGTTAGAGGGGTAAAATTAAACTTTTGCAATTGATTGGGGTTAAAAGTTGAAACATATTTTTGAATGGCTTCTTTTAGCAACGTTAATTCGCATTTTAGCTTCCAATGGTCTCCGTTTTTGTTATAAACCACAATAAACAATCTGTTTTTGGTATGGTAGCGTTGTTGCGTGCTTTGGTTTTTGTACAGCCATTTTATTAATTCGTTTTTGTGTTGTCTTGCATACGCAAACGATTTTTTAAATCCTCTTGGAAACACCGTTGTTTTGTGGTCAAAGGGTATTCCTTGTAATAAAAAATCTTTTTCTTTGTCCTTTTTATTAGGTGCCGGCTTAACTTGTTTAAAATTGGTGAAAATAGATTCTATCGCTTGTGCGCTCCAGAAATTATACCAGCGATTAACGGCATAATAAAATAGTTCTCTCTTATCTAGCTGTTTATCTTTTACGGTTTGGGCAATTTTGTCAACGAGCAAATCCCAGTCTTCTGTTTGATAAATAAATTGGGTGTAACCGTCCCAAACATCATTCTGTTTACGATACCATTTGTACGGATACGGGAGCCGTTTTTTTAATTGAGTTTCTATTTGAGCAAGCGAATAAATCATATAAAAAAGAAAGAGGCTGTAACTAAAAACGTAAACCACATTACCATTTCGTTAAACCAAATTTCGTTGTGTTTCTCTACATAATTGGCAATAATAATAGATGCCGGAGGAAGCACAAGAATAAGTTCTTGACCTGTTTTCTGCGGAAATAAAAGTGCAACCGCAAAACTTGTTGCTAAAATTATAAAAACCATTCTTCGGTTGGGCTTTTGTTTTAATGAAAGGGTTTTAAAGGCGAGTAGCTCACTGCTTACACTCCATAATATCAACCCAATTAGAAAGGTAACAGACACAAGTACTTTAAGCGAGCCATAAGCCGAAAAATCAAGAGAAAAATGCGGTATTCTTTCTAAAAACCAATACAGATTATCATGAAAAACAACATAATATGCCGTAGTTATGCTCCCAATTGCAAGCACACCGAAAACAGGAATAGCAAAATAACGCACTTTGCTTTCCGGAAGCTGTAAAAGAGCAATATATAAGGGAATGAAAAATAAGATATTCCAAAAATAAAACAATGTGGCAATTGAAATCCACACCGAAGCATCTAAGATTTTTTTAGTTGTATTTTTATGGTTTTGCAGGTTAAATATACGCCTATAGGCAAGAAGCAGAAAGAACAATGAAAACAAGAGGTAAAGGATATTCGTGTTTTTAAATAACCCCAACAAAAACCATGAAAAGAAAAAAATTGAAAAGGTGTTGGCTTGGGTAAGACTATTTTTTCTAACAATAAAACCTAACAAGAGCATTAAAAACACAAGAAAAAAACCGATACCCACTAGTTTTAATAATTCAACACCATTAAAACCCATACTTTGCTTATAACCAACAACTAACACTCCTATAATCAGCATTATAGAAAGTAAAAAATAGTTTATGGGTTTAGATTTATTAAAAAACCTTGCAAGCATACAAGTTAATTTATATTTTTGTTGTCTAAATTAAAAAGATAAAGATATGTCTTGGAAAGGTTTTTATGAAGGAATTGAATCATTTTTTGTAGATTTTGCTTTTGGTCCTTACGATGCGTTGCGCAAATTGGACCCTGTAAATTGGACACTAAGCAACGTCGTGTCTTGGATTTTCCTTGCGGTATTTTTTGTGTTATTGTTTTACTGGTTAGGGCAACTTAAAAAGTTTGCTGTTACCGAGCCGGAAGACGAAAACCTGCTTTCGCAAACATTTTTATAGTCGTTTGTTAGGTTTTACCTAACCGCTCACAAATCAAAACCAATATCGGTTCTATAATACATCGTATTAAAATGTAGTTTTTCTATGTTTTTGTACGATTTTTTTAGTGCGCTCTTAAAATCCTTGTCTAAGGAAGTAATAGCAAGTACTCTTCCGCCGTTAGTAATAATTTTGTTGTTTTTTGTAGTTGTTCCGGCATGAAAAACCACAGCATCTTCTACTTTTTCAATCCCCGTGATTTCTTTTCCTTTTTCATAAGCTTCGGGATAGCCTCCGGAAACCATCATCACTGTTGCGGCGGCTCTGGTATCTACTTCAAGATTTACCGTTTCTAAGTTTTGATGAAAGGTAGCTTCTAATAATTCAACCAAGTCTGTTTTTATACGAGGCAACACTACTTCGGTTTCGGGGTCGCCCATTCGTACATTGTATTCTATCACAAAAGGATTGTTCCCTACTTTTATTAAGCCTATAAAAACAAATCCTTTGTAGTCAATATTTTCTTTATGAAGTCCTTCTACAGTTGGTTTTACAATTTGGTCTTCTATTTTTTTCATAAACGAGTTGTCTGCAAAGGGTACGGGAGAAACGGCTCCCATTCCGCCGGTGTTTAATCCGGTATCGCCTTCGCCTATTCGTTTGTAATCTTTTGCGGTAGGTAAAATTTTGTAGTTTTTGCCGTCTGTAAGTACAAAAACACTAAGCTCAATTCCGTCTAAAAATTCTTCAATCACAACTGTGCTACTCGCTTCACCAAATTTAGCTTCGCAAAGCATTTTTTCAAGTTCTTGCTTTGCTTCCTCTATGTTTTGTATAATAAGTACGCCTTTTCCTGCAGCTAATCCGTCTGCTTTTAAAACATAAGGCGGTTTTAGCGTTTCTAAAAATTGTTTTCCCTCTTCAAGGGTTTCTTTTGTAAAACTTTGGTATCCAGCCGTTGGAATGTTATGTGCTTTCATAAACTCTTTAGCGCGTTGTTTACTGCCTTCGAGTAAAGCGCCGGCTTTTGAAGGACCTATTATCATCACATTTTTTAATACTTTGGTTTCAGAAAAATAATCTACAATTCCTTGTACCAAGGGGTCTTCGGGACCCACAACAACCAGATTTATATCATTATCTAAAACACATTGTTTAATCGCTTCAAAATCGATTACTGAAATTGGGATGTTTGTGGCTATTTGTTCCGTTCCGGCATTTCCGGGGGCAACAAAAAGTTTATTGCATTTAGGGCTTTGTTTAATTTTATAAACAAACGTATGCTCTCTTCCACCGGAACCGAGAATTAAAATATTCATTATAATAAAAATTTTAGAAGTCAAAAATAATTGTTTGTAAC
>JALWYP010000489.1 GCA_026992695.1 Flavobacteriaceae bacterium | reverse complement strand
GCTCCATATTGCCCAATACATTTTCTTTACTTTTATACCGGTAAAAAACCTCAATTCTGTTTTGCATAGAAAACAAATAACTAATCTTTGGACTAACTTCGGCATTATGTAATCGGTAATTTCGATTGGTAAAATTTTCAGTAATACTTGTTTTACTTCCTATTGAAGATGTTAGCGTAAGTAGCCAATTTTCTTTCACTTTATGTGTAAATTGTACTTGATGGTTTTCTAACTGTGTACTTACAAATCCTATAGATAATGTGTTTTTGTTTGATGCATTTACATAAGTGTAGTTGGTAGTATAATGTTGTTTCCCTCTGTTGAAAAACAAGGTGTTTTTAAAATTTTTAACTAAACTTAATTCATTATCACCTCCGGTTTTAAAAGGATTAAACTCAAGTATTTTACTGTCGTTTTTAACTTTTCGGCTTAAGGTTAATGCGGTTTGGTTGTAAAAATGCGACAAAAATTTATTTTCCTTTTTACCATTTGCCAGCGTAGCAGGATTTATGGTTATTAATTGACTATAATTATTTTCTCTTGTTTTAATAAAAATTTTATTTAGAAGCAAAACCCGAATATATTCTGCCTGATCTTGAAACTGAGCTACTTCAAATTCTTCTAACTCTTGTACCTCATTGTTGTTATAGTCGTTCCAAGTATAAATACCTTCGCCTTGTGCTACTTTTACATAGGTAAATTCTTGTTGCGGAAGCACACCGTTATTATTCTCTATTGTGGTATTTAACCGAACCATTTTATTAAACAACGATTGTTGGTATAAAATTCTGGCATTTACATTTTTTTCTGTTCGGGAGGTTTGAATACGTTTTACTTCTCGATAATTTGCAAAAACTTGAAGATTTGTAGTATTCGATTGTAATAATCTTGATTTTAAGTACACCGTTTGTGAGGTGTTTACCCTCTTTAACTTGGCAGTTAAAACACTATCAACAACCGTATTTTGGTATCCGGTTTCTACATATATTTTTGTACTGTCGCCTATTCCTATAAACGGATTATAGGTGGTAAATCGCTGACTAATAGGTGTAAGGCTGTCACTGTTTTTTACCAAAACTTGATTGTTTTCGGCATCTACAGCAGTTCCAATCCAAGCTTTTTTAAGCGAATAAACAGCTGTAGTACGAGTTCGGGAAAAGGAAGATTTTTGCAACGTTTCGTTACTCTTCATCAAACTATTGTGAGACAACAAACTAATAGCACCTAATTTATAACGAGCGGTAAGCACATGCCTGTTTCCCGAAAAATTTTCGGAATAGTTTAATTTTTCAAAAGCATAGGTTATCGTCCCTTTTTTTGTATGATTTAGTGTTATTCCTGAAGAAAGCCACGTTTGGTTTCCTTCGGGTTGAATTAAATTCCAATCTCTTAAAAACTCTACATTATAAAGCCTTTCAACAGTTTTAAAATTTTTATTTATATAATTGGTAGTGACAAACGCCTCTATTTGAAGACTGTCTTTTTTAAAAAGTCTTTGTTTTACTTGCAATCTTCCCGCATAACCGTTGTTGTCTGCATCGTTACTAGTTGAAAAAAGATTGTTGTCTTTTTTACTTCCCGCTGCTTCAAAATAAACATTGGTTTTTTGGGTAGGATGATATTGCAATGTTACGCCGCCCACCTGCAATCGCTCGGGTGCTTTTAGCTGAATAACAGGCTGATAACTTCCTTGTTTTATTCCGTTTACAGGAGGCACATATTCAAAAACCTGACTAATAGTATTGGTTTGACTTACCACATAATCGCCTAAATTTTCGCCAACAAAAGTAAACTTAACGTTAAAAAGTTGGTCTTCGGGATTGGTAGAAAATACATATACTTCTATTCCGCTAATCGTTTCTTTTTTATATAAAATTTTATTTTCGGAATACGTATCGGGTACAGCCGATGGAGCTACCATTTGTAAAGGGTCATCACCGGCTTGTTGTAAAATAGCTACTTGCTCTTCAGATAGGTTTTGTTGCAGGGGTTGATTTTTTGCATCGCTTTCGGTATAAACATACACACCCATATTTAATTTTTTAGAAGAAAATTTTCCGCCTCCATAACCTATAAAGCGGGTGTAATTACGATCGGTAAACTGATATTCTACAACAATACGCATATTGTCGGTAATTGGGTAGGTGGGATTAAACGTAATTTCACCGGCATTATAATCTATAATATAATCGTTGCTTTCGCCCCGAGTGAGGAGTACTCCATTAACATAAACACGTTCGCTTCCCGAAACAATTAGCACAAAAAGTTCTCCGTTGGGTCCCACAAGTTTGTACGGACCTTGATTTCCGTTTTGACCCGTAAACCGGCTTCGCGAAAACACACCTCGTACCAATGCACCCGAACCAAATGCACTTATTGTATTTCCATTATTGGTTTGAAGAGTTCCTTGCAACGAAATACCTTGTACTTTTTTAGTGAAATTGCCAAAAAATGTTCCGTTGTTCTGTAAATTTATATCGCCCGCTCTAATATTCCAGTTTTTGGAATACAATTCGATAAAAATCTGGTCAAATTCATCTAAACTTTGCGAATATCCACCTTCTTGTGTTGGAATATTAGCATCTTGAATAGAGGCTCTAATTGATACTTTATCATTTAACTTTCCGGTTATTTGTAAATCTAATTCTGAATTGACAACCGCATTTTGGTTATTTCCCAAGGTGATGCCTCGAGTTATGCTTCCCAAGGTATTAAGTCCCTCAAAGGGTTTAAACGATTTTTGGGTATTTTGTTCTTCTAGTTTTTGAAGTTTTTGGGTTATTTCTTCATTAGAATTTACAATTATTTTAGGATCAAATTCAAAATAGGTTCGGGTTAAAAATGTTGGATAGCGCAAATAATCTACAATAAGCGTATCGGTTAATGATTTTACTTTAGCTGAAAGAAACAGTTTTCCGGAAGCAAAATTTACTCGATATAAAGTACTGTCTATCGGTATTCCCTTTTTAGTTTTTAGTTTAAAAAAAGAAGCATTAATACTTGCCGAGTCTATTACTACCGTATCTTTTACTCGAAGTCTTTTTTGTGTGTACAGCGAAGTAGTATCTTGCCCAAAACCAAGAGCAAAACAGAACAAGCATAGTAAAACACACCAAAATTTCATACTTATTACAACTTGATGCAAGCCAATTTATTTTGTACGGGATTTTTTACCATTTAGAAATTTTGACAAGTTAAGAAAATTTAACTACAAACTTTATAATCCGCATAAACCTTAATCCCTTAACGGTTCAATTTTTTAAAACAT
>JALWYP010000488.1 GCA_026992695.1 Flavobacteriaceae bacterium | reverse complement strand
AAACTCTATTTTCAACTGCGTATCTATTTGATATTTTTTCAGTTAATAAAAATCTAAAAAAGACAATCGATTATTATTCTGATTTATGTATTTTTCAACTTTAAACAAAACAATTAATTTATTACAGTTTGCAAGCTTATTTACAACAATTAAATGAAGCTCAATTGGCTCCTGTACTTCAAAAAGAGGGAGCAATGATCGTTATTGCCGGTGCCGGTTCGGGGAAAACACGAGTATTAACCTATCGCATTGCACACCTGATGCATCAAGGAGTTGACCCCTTTAACATTCTTGCCTTAACCTTTACCAATAAGGCAGCTCGTGAAATGAAAAAACGAATTGCCAATATTGTAGGTGGTACCGAAGCCAAAAATCTTTGGATGGGAACTTTTCATAGTGTCTTTGCTAAAATTCTTCGGTTTGAAGCAGACCGATTAGGGTATCCATCTAATTTTACCATTTACGACACTCAAGATTCACAAAGTGTGATTCGTGCTATTATTAAGTCGATGCATCTTGATAAAGATATTTATAAATACAAGCAGGTATATTCTAGAATTTCTTCGTATAAAAATAGCCTAATTACCGTTAAAGCCTATTTTAATAATCCCGAATTGATTGAAGCAGATGCTATGGTAAAAGTCCCCAGAATGGGAGCTATTTATAAAGAATACGTACAACGATGTTTTAAAGCGGGAGCAATGGATTTTGATGACTTATTGCTAAAAACCAACGAGTTACTTACCCGTTTTCCCGATGTGTTAGCAAAATACCAAGATCGTTTCAGGTATATTTTGGTCGATGAGTATCAAGATACCAATCATAGCCAATATCTTATTGTAAAAGCACTGAGTGACAGATTTCAAAACATTTGTGTGGTGGGAGATGATGCACAAAGTATTTATGCCTTTAGAGGTGCAAATATCAATAATATATTAAATTTTCAGAAAGATTACGATGGTGTAAAAGTGTACCGGTTAGAACAAAATTATCGTTCAACCAAAAATATTGTAAATGCTGCCAATAGCATTATTGAAAAAAATAAAACCCGACTTGAAAAAGTGGTCTGGACAGCCAATGACGAAGGTGAAAAAATTAAGGTAAACCGAAGCATGACAGACGGAGATGAAGGACGGTTTGTAGCCGGAACCATTTTTGAACTCAAAATGAACAAACAACTACACAACGGTGCTTTTGCCGTTTTGTACCGTACCAATGCACAATCCAGATCGATAGAAGATGCCTTGCGAAAAAAAGATATTCCGTATCGAATTTACGGAGGTTTGAGCTTTTACCAACGTAAAGAAATAAAAGATGTATTGGCATATTTGCGCCTTATTTTAAACCCCAAAGATGAGGAAGCACTAAAACGGGTTATAAATTTTCCGGCAAGAGGAATTGGACAAACCACAATGGAAAAACTAATTGTTGCCGCTAATGGTTACAATCGTTCTATTTTTGAAGTAATGCAAAATATAGATAAGGTAAACCTAAATATAAATGCCGGAACAAAAAATAAACTCAAAGATTTTGTAACTATGATTAAGAGCTTTCAAGTGGTAAATGAAAACTACAACGCTTTTGAAATCACCGAATACGTTACCAAAAAAACAGGACTCCTCACCGAACTAAAAAAAGATGCCACACCCGAAGGAATCGCTCGAATAGAAAATATTGAAGAACTGCTTAATGGAATGCGAGATTTTGTTGAAGGGCAAAAAGAATTGGCAGAGGCTACCGGCTCGTTATCTGAGTTTATGGAAGATGTCGCACTGGCAACCGATTTGGATAAAGAAACCAACGACGAAGACAAAGTAGCATTAATGACGGTTCATTTGGCTAAAGGATTAGAATTCCCATATGTTTTTATCGTAGGAATGGAAGAAGATTTATTTCCCAGTGCCATGAGCATGAACACCCGAAGCGAACTGGAAGAAGAACGCAGATTGTTTTACGTTGCTCTTACTCGTGCCGAAAAACAAGCCTACCTCACCTATGCCCAGTCTCGATATCGTTGGGGAAAACTAATTGATGCCGAACCCAGTCGTTTTATTGAAGAGATAGACGAAGATTTTTTAGACTACCTAACCCCCAAAACCGAAAACAGGTATAAATCCTTATTAGACCCATCCATCTTTGATGATGAATACATTGATAAAAGTAAGTTGCGATTAAAAAAACCCAAACAAGGAGCGCCTCCAAAACCATTAGGTGGTTTGTCAACCAAAAAATTACGAAAAATAAAACCGGCATCTTCCGTATCAAAAAACATTTCAATTCCTAATCTCTCACCCGGAACATTAGTTGAACACATCCGATTCGGGAAGGGTAAAATCATGAAAATTGAAGGAACAGGAGCCGACACAAAAGCCGAAATTCTTTTTGAAAACGGCGGGCTTAAAAAGTTATTACTTCGTTTTGCTAAATTGGAAGTACTGAGTTAAAAAAATAATTAAAACGTGCTACCTAGCAATATTTACTGCTCTAGTTTCTCTTATCACAGTTACTTTAACTTGTCCCGGATACGTCATTTCGGTTTGAATTTTTTGCGAAATATTAAAGCTTAGTTCAGCAGCTTTCTCATCACTTACTTTTTCACTTTCTACCATTACTCGCAATTCTCTTCCGGCTTGAATGGCATATGCTTTATTTACTCCTTTAAAACCAAAAGCTACATCTTCAAGGTCTTTTAATCGTTGAATATAAGAGTCTAATACTTGTCTTCTTGCTCCCGGTCTGGCTCCGCTAATGGCATCACAAACTTGTACTATTGGAGATAATAAGCTCGTCATTTCTACTTCGTCATGGTGTGCTCCTATTGCGTTACAGACTTCCGGTTTTTCTCCATATTTTTCTGCCCATTGCATTCCTAGAAGTGCGTGCGGTAGTTCGGTTTCTGTATCGGGTACTTTTCCTATATCATGTAGCAATCCGGCACGTTTGGCGAGTTTTGGATTTAATCCCAATTCGGCAGACATAACGCCGCAAAGTTTGGCAACTTCACGAGAGTGTTGCAATAAATTTTGTCCGTACGAAGAACGGAATTTCATTCTCCCTACCGCTTTAATAAGTTCGGGATGTAAACCGTGTATTCCTAAATCTATTACAGTACGCTTTCCTACTTCTTTAATTTCCTCTTCAATTTGTTTGGTGGTTTTTCGCACCACATCTTCAATTCTGGCAGGGTGTATTCGTCCGTCTGTTACTAATTTGTGTAAGGATAACCTGGCTATTTCTCTCCGAACCGAATCAAAACAAGAAAGGATTATGGCTTCCGGTGTATCATCTACAATTATTTCTACACCGGTGGCGGCTTCAATAGCTCTAATATTTCGCCCTTCTCTACCTATAATACGTCCTTTAACATCGTCACTCTCTAGGTTAAATACAGACACGCAGTTGTCTACCGCTTCTTCGGTACCAATTCGTTGTATGGTATTTATTATTATTTTTTTTGCTTCTTGTTGTGCAGTTAACTTGGCTTCTTCCATTGTATTTTGGATGTAAGCCATCGCATCGGTTTTTGCTTCGTCTTTAATACTTTCCAGTAATTGTTCTTTTGCCTCGTCTGCAGATAAACTGGAAATAACCTCTAGCTGTTCTACTTGTCTTCTATGCATTTTATCTAATTCCGATTGGCGTTTATCTAAAAACGCTAATCGGTCATCATACTCTTTTTTCTTAGCTTCAAATTCGGCATTAAGTTTTTTGCTTTTAGCCAATTCGTTAGAAATTTGCGACTCTTTATCACGAGTACGTTTTTCAGCTTCGGCAATTTTTTTATCCCTATTTAAAATCACTTTTTCGTGCTGGGATTTTAGTTCTAAAAATTTTTCTTTTGCCTGAAGTATTTTATCTTTTTTTAATGCTTCTGCATCTACTCTTGCTTCTTTAATAATTGAGGTTGCTGTTTTCTTAGCTTGCTTAAGCATTAGCGAAGCTTTATTTTTTTCAAGCATTTTAGCGATTAAAAATCCTAAAATAATGCCTGCTATACCTACTAAAATTACTGTTGTTAAAGTATCCATTTTCCTTTCAAATTTATATATAAAAAAGCCTACATTAATATGGGGTTTTGATTAAACTCCTGAAAAACAGGTTTAGGGCTAACAAGATGGTCAAGTATCCGCTCTCTACCATAGGCAGACACGGCTCGCTTTTGCATCTTAAACTCACCCTTTTTAATGAATTAGTGTTGAGTTTAACAAACTAGTATACTAATGTAGGCAGTAACATTTTATTTTTATGAACGTTATGAAATAGCCTTCAACAACTTATCGTTTAACAATTCTAATTTTGTTTGAATATGTTGTTTGTCTTCTATTTCATTTATATCTCGCTGTGCTACTTGAGCTGCAAATTGTAAGGCACTCATTGCCAACACATCTTGCTTGTCTCGTACAGCATAACTCTGTTCAAACCGCTTAATCATAATTTCAATATCTTTAGCAGCTTTTCGTAATCCTTCTTCTTGCGAAGGATTAATCGTTAAGGGATAAACCCGATCTGCTATTGATATTTTAATTTTTAATGGGTTTGCCATTTTGTTTCTCTTTAGTCGGAAAGTTGACTTATACATTGATCTATTTCCCTAACTAAAGCATTTATTTTGAGTTTTGTTTCTCTTTTATAGTTGTCACTGCCAAGTATTGAATTGGTCATTTTTAATGAATGACACGTTTGCGAAAGCTCTTGATTTTGTTGTTCTAACCTAGAATTTTCTTCTTGTAACGTGGCGTTTTTATCTTCTAAAGTACGTGTTAATTGCTGCAATTTTAAATACTCCTGCAATAACTTGTTAATTCTAGTCTCTAAAGAATCAACTACTTCTGAAAGTTTACCCATTAAAAATTATTTCAATACTTATTTCACAAATTTAAGATAAGGTTATTAATATGCCAACTGTTTTGGTATTTTTTTTGTAATATTGGTTTTTAGTTTTACTAAAAAAACAAGTAACTCCCCTTTGTTTACAATAAATTGAAACTTATTTAAATGAAAAAAATAGTTTTTATCTGTTGCTTTTTTCTACTCTTTGTGGGTAAAAGCAATGCTCAAGAACAAATTGCTCCGGATTATTTTTCAAATCCGTTGGATATCCCACTGGTTTTGTCCGGAAATTTTGGAGAATTACGCAGCAACCATTTTCATAGTGGATTGGACATTAAAACTCAAAAAAGAGAGGGTTTACCTATCTTTGCTCCGGCAAATGGATATGTAAAACGAATTAAAATTTCGCAATGGGGTTACGGAAAAGCATTATACATTCAGCATCCTAACGGATACACAACCGTTTATGCGCATCTAAAAAAATACGCCGGTACTATTCAAGATTATGTAAAACAAAAACAATATGAAAAAGAGACGTACACTCTTGAACTTTTTCCCGATGCATCTCTTCTTCCTGTTAAAAAAGGTGATTTAATAGGTTATTCCGGCAATAGTGGCAGTAGTGGGGGGCCGCATTTACACTTTGAGATTAGAGATAATGCCTCACGACCTATGAACCCCATGCTTTTTGGCATTGATATACCCGACACTAAAAAACCTATAATAGGTGCTGTGTTTGCATATCCTATTGGTGAAGATTCGCAGGTAAATCAATCACAAAACCGAGTTAAACTCCGTTTGATTTTGCAAAAAGACGGTTCGTATAAAGCCGAAAACATTATTGCTCACGGAAAAATAGGTTTTGGACTCACTGCTTCAGACCAACAAAACGGAGCTTCAAATAAAAATGGTATTTATAAAGTAACAACTACTTACAACGGTAAAAAAAATTTTGAAATCACGTTTAATAAATTCTCATTTGCCGAAACACGATACTTAAATAGGTTTATAGATTACGGATACTTTAAAACCAACCGGAGTCGCATTCAAAAATTATTTAGAGAACCCAACAATCCGTTGAGTATTATTACTTTTGAAGATACTAACGGATTTATTGAAATAGAAGACGGCTATACCGCTAATTATACTTTAACAGTAACCGATTTTAAAGGAAACAAAACAATCGTAACCATACCCGTTACAGGAAAAAACCTAAAGGTATTATACCCTAAAAACACTCAAGAAACACCAGATTTTGTGTATGCAGATCAAGCGTATTCTATTACAAAAGGTAAATTTTCGGTGTATATACCTGCTAATAGTTTGTATGAAGATACCTATCTCGATATACAAGCACAAGGCGATACGCTTCAGTTTCATAAAGATGTTATCCCGTTGCATAAAAATGTTACTCTTACTATTGATGCTTCAAACTACCATCCTTCAGACCGCGACAAATTATTTATCGGAAAATTAAACTATAAAGGAAAACCTTATTACAATTCTTCTTATTTAAAAGGAACAAAAATTTCTGCAAAAGTGAGACAGTTTGGTGATTATGCTTTGGTAATCGATACGGTTTCGCCAACTGTTAAACCCCTTAATTTTGAACATGATAAATGGATTAGCAAAAACAAAACACTACGCGTTCAAATCAAAGATGATGGTAGCGGAATTAGTACTTACAGAGCTACTATAAACGGAAAATTTATAGTAATGGAATATAATCATAAAAAAGACGTTCTAGTATATGATTTTGAGGATCATGTCGTTACAGATGCAGAAAATAAATTGAAACTGATTGTTGTGGATAATGTAGGAAATAGTACTACATTTGAAGCTACGTTTTACCGAAAACCATTATAAGATTTGAAAACACATTTTTTTACGCTGTTGATAGCCTTCCTTAGTTTTGCAAGCTCTACCATTTTCTCGCAAAATGCAACTATTAAAGGAATTGTCCTAGACGAAACAAATTATCCGGTCGCCAATGTAAATATATCGCTCTCTACTGGCGATGGTACCCAAACCAACAAAAACGGGTATTATTTACTAGAAATTCCGGCAAATCAAGAAGTTGTAGTAACTTTTTCGCATTTAAGTTTTAAAAAAATCACAATTACAGTAAAACCGCTTTCTGCAAATAGCGAATACGAACTAAATCCCGTACTTAAAATTGACCAAGAGCAATTAGGCACTATCGAAATCACCTCCCGAAAAAAACGCAAACGTGTCGAAGGAATAACCACTATTAGCCCAGAGGCAATTAGAAAAATACCCGGAGCCAATGCCGGTGTAGAAACACTTATTAAATCGCTTCCCGGCGTAAACGGAAACAACGAATTAAGTACTCAATATGCCGTAAGAGGAGGAAATTATGACGAAAACTTGGTGTATGTAAACGAAATTGAAGTGTACCGCCCGTTTTTAATACGAAGCGGACAACAAGAAGGATTGAGTTTTGTAAATACCGACCTTACCCGAAAAGTAGATTTTTCTGCCGGAGGTTTTCAAGCCAAATACGGCGATAAACTTTCATCTGTATTAGATATCACCTATAAAAGACCTGTTGAATTTAATGCCACTGCCGATTTAAGTTTACTTGGCGGAAGCGTTTCTGCCGGAAGCATTTCTAAAAACGGAAGACTTACCGGCATCGTAGGACTCCGGTACAGAGACAACAGCCTTTTTGTAGAAGCCAAACAAACCAAAACCAATTACCGTCCTGTTTTTGCCGATGCACAAACGTATTTAACCTATAAAGTTTCTGAAAAATTTGAACTTGGATTTTTAGGAAATATCGCTATAAACAAATACGATTACACTCCTTTAACACGACAAACTAATTTTGGAACTATTGCAGATCCTATAGCATTACTCGTTTTTTACGAAGGGCAAGAGCAAGACAGATACGACACCTATTTTGGTGCTTTAAAAGGTACGTTTGTAGCTTCAGAAAATTATACCGCCAAGCTTATTGCTTCGGTTTACCAAACGCAAGAACAAGAATACTATGACATTTTAGCCGAATACAGATTGGGTGAAGTTAACACCAATATTGGCGATACAAATGTTGGTGATGTAGAATTTACAGAAGGAATTGGCTCACAACTTACTCATGCAAGAAACGACTTAGATGCTTTAATTATTAATGTAGAACATAAAGGAAACATTGCTTTAGACGAAAATCGTATTGAATACGGTATAAAATACACTCGTGAAGACATACGAGACAGAATACAGGAATATGAAATTATAGATTCTGCAGGTTTTTCTATTCGACCTCCCGTGCCCGACTTTGCAAATAATCAACCCTACGATCCATTTACATCACCACTTGTTCCTTTTACCTCCGTACGTGCCACTAATGATGTACAAATAAACCGGATTTCCGGCTATGCGCAATGGAGCAAGCGAACCACTTTAGGCGAAAGCGATTTATGGCTTAACGCAGGAGTTCGTATGCACAATTGGACGGTGAATGGTACAGGTATCACCACTTCTACGCAGACTGTTTTTAGCCCCAGAGCACAAGTTACACTTAAGCCAAAATGGGAAATGGATATGCTCTTTAGGTTATCAGGAGGGTTTTACCACCAACCTCCCTTCTATCGTGAACTAAGAGATAGAAACGGAACAGTAGTTCCCAATGTAAAAGCCCAACAATCTATTCACATTGTACTAGGTAACGATTATAGTTTTAATTTATGGGATCGTCCTTTTACATTAAATTCAGAAATATATTACAAAAACCTCACCGATGTAAACCCTTATACACTTGATAATGTAAGAATTAGATATGCCGCCGATAACAACGCTATTGCTTACGCTTACGGACTCGATTTACGGCTTGCAGGCGAGTTTGTTCCCGGAACCGAAAGCTGGATAAGTGCCGGATATCTAAAAACCGAAGAAAACAGAAATAACAGAGGATACATTTTTAGACCTACAGACCAGCGATTGAAATTTGCAATGTTATTTCAAGATTATGTGAAGGTAATTCCGGATTTAAAACTCTATCTTAACCTAACCTATAATACAGGACTTCCCGGAGGGTCGCCAAATTATGCAGACCCCTACGATTACCAAACTCGTTTACCCGATTATAAAAGAGCCGATATAGGGATGATGTATGTTCTGGTACACGACAAAAAAAGGAAAGACCACGGTTGGTTAAAACCCTTTAAAGAATTTTCGGTGGGTATTGAAATCTTTAACATTTTCGACGTACAAAACTCCATTACCAACACCTTTGTAAGAGATGTTTATACAAAAGCGCAATATGCTATTCCGAATTATCTTACACCAAGAATTTTTAATGTAAGAACCACGATGAAGTTTTAATAAACCTTTATTTTATTAACACACTATTTCTTTATGTTACCTGAATGGTATAGGTTAAAACGATATCATCATTTACTTTAATATGAACATCGTA
Organism: Flavobacteriaceae bacterium; assembly: GCA_026992695.1. Lineage (GTDB taxonomy): Bacteria > Bacteroidota > Bacteroidia > Flavobacteriales > Flavobacteriaceae > Marifrigoribacter. Next base: position 1,580 of record JALWYP010000488.1, on the reverse strand, counting down.
AAAGCCTTTTATAGCAAATTTGTGCTTAAACTGAATGATTCCGTTTTGCTGTTTGATGTTATAAATCTTTAACGTTTTTTGATTGTTTCCTAAAAACAATATGAGCGAAATTGCATTTGTGTTAATCCTTTTTAAAGACTTTATCCTAAAATGTACTTCGTCATTTTTGCATACTTCAACTTGCATGGTATTAGGAGATAAAGGAATAATTTTGTGTTTATAAGTTTCGCTATAAGGCAAAGGTGTTGGTACAAAGTTGGAATTCATTAAAGTGCTATCTAGCAACCATTTTTTGTTTATGGGATAATGACTTTCAGCAAATAAAATTGGATCTGTTAAAAAATAACCGTCGTTATAATCTTTAATAAAAACATTATAACTGTCTGAATACCCACTAGACCACGTAGCATCGCACAAATACCATTTGTTTTTAAGTTTAACTGCATTCCAAGAATGATTTAACAAGTTTAAGGTGTCGATATTGGTTTCTGCAGTTCTTCCGTAACCATTAATTATTTTACATTCAATATTTGCTAAGGCACACATTTCTTTTAATAAATATGCATAACCGGTACACATTGTTTTTTTTCGCTTTAGCAATTTTTTAAACGCGGTTCTTTTGTATGCCTCAATCCATAGGCTATAACTCAAACTATCGGTTTTATATTTCTTTCTTTTTCTGTCAATTTTATTGTTCTGATTTATATCGCCTCTAATATTAAAACAAATCCAACTGTAAATGGCTCTAAATTTTTCTACTTGCGTAGGTAGTTTTGCTGTTAACTTATGTACAAGTACCGGTAAATTGGTAAGGCTTTCACCTTCATATAATTTTGCTGTATTGTCTGCAATAGCAAAGTTTATATCTTTAAAATCCGATACTTGTGCATAAGAAAGTTGAAACAAAAAAACTAGAATCAATCCTATTTTGTTCATATCATTTTTTGTTTAATGTTTCTTAGTTGATTTATACACTTTTTTTACGGCAACTTTTCCGGTAAGTATAATAGGGTCTAAATTCATAGCCACTTTTAGATTTATATTAGAAGCAGAATTTTCATTATTCATCGTTACTTTTTTAGATGGATATCCAACATAACTAAACACAAGAACATCCCCTTTTTTAAGTTTTTTAGGAAAAACAAAATTTCCGTCAAAATCGGTTTGTGTTCCAATAGTTGTACCCTGCAACACAATATTTACACCGGGCAAAGGAACTGCGTCTTCACTAACATGACCTTTTACCTCAAACTCTTTTTCAATAACATTGGTGCTGATTTCTGAAAGGTTTTTGTCTGCTTTTTTTGTTTGTTTTTCAATTGTTTGTGCAAACAAATTACTACTTAAAAAAAGCGAAAAAAAAGCAAAACCTATTTTTTTAATAAAAGAAGGTAGGTTTCTTTTTCTCACCGGATAAACAAAACTATTTAATTGATTTTCAGAAAATCTACCACACGTATTTTTAAGGTTGGCACTATTTTTAAAATACATAATAATTTCGTCGCTATTCATTTTGGTAAAATCAATAACTTCTTGTTCACAACTTGCACAAAAACCACCTTTTTCGGTTGGTGTAAAGC
>JALWYP010000487.1 GCA_026992695.1 Flavobacteriaceae bacterium | reverse complement strand
AGTTAGACATAATTTCTATAACTTTAAGTACAGACATAATATTTGGTTTTAAAATTTGTGCAACTAAGATACAATTTTACTTTGTAATAAAGCAAGAATACAGATTATAATTTTTTTTAAAATAGTATTGTTCGATTAAAAATAATAATAATCCCTAAAGTTTTTCTACTGCAGAGAATACGTATGGTTTAATAAAATTATTTCGCTTCTAAATAAGCACTAAATAGTAAACGACTTTTTTTATTCTATAATCAAATATTAACTTTTAGGGCAAGTTGGTCTTATGCTTTTTATTATACACTAGTGAATTAAAATAGCCTAACTACTTAAACTAGAAACTAAAAATCCAATCATCCGTTTATGGCTTCCACCATTTTTACATCATTGGGCAACATTTGCTTTAACATGGTTTCTATACCGTTTTTTAAGGTTACGGTAGAAGACGGACAACCGCTACAGGCTCCTTGAAGAATTACCTTAACTGTTTTATTAGATTCGTCATAGCTTTGAAAAGCAATGTTTCCTCCATCTTGTGCAACCGCAGGTTTTACATACTCATTAAGAATGGCTACAATTTCTTCTTCAACAGGCGTCGAAGGTGTTTTTTCTGAGATTGAATTAGCAGAAGAGTCACTATTTTGTAGAATCGAATCATTAAATAACGGTTTTCCATCAGCTAAATAATTTTTTATAAAATCACGAAGCTCCATGACAATATCTTCCCATTCTACCATCGTATTTTTGGTTATCGAAATATAATTCTTATTCACAAAAACTTCTTTTACAAACGGAAAATTAAATAAAACCGAAGCAATGGGTGCTTGTTGTGCTTCTGCGGGAGTTTTAAACTCAAACATTCCTGAAATAAGGGTTTTATTAGCAACAAATTTCATAACATCCGGATTGGGAGTACTTTCAGCATACACCGTTACAGGCTGCTGTTTTTTTGTAATTTCAGTAACAACAGGCTTTCCTTCATTCAAATAATCTAAGATTGTTTTGGCAACTTCATCTTGTACATCTTCCCATTCAATAATAGTATATTTTTCAATAGCGATAAAATTTTGGGAAATATAAACAGTTTTTACAAACGGAAAGTAAAATAATTTTTGTGCAATGGGACTTTCAAAGGCTTCTTCAATATTGTTAAACTCATAACTTTTTGATTGTGTTAAAAATGTATTTGCAACAAATTTTATGATATTTTTTGAAGAAGTAGGCTCTATTTTTAATGAAAAGGAGGTCATATTTCGATTTTTTTACAAAAATATGAAAAGAAAACCAATGTATTCAATATATTTGGAAACTAAAAAAAAATGTTATGAAGAAAATAGTACTCCCCATACTTTTATTCTTTGCTGCTTTTATATATTCTCAATCTATTGATGTTAATAATCCAGCAGACCCTGAAACATCACTTACGGCTGAAGAATTACTCGATCAAGTATTTATTGATGGAGGAAGTTGTGTAACGATGAATCTTACCTATCTTCAAGAAAATCCGGATGGCGTAGGAAATTTAAGCAATCGTAGTTGGGGATATTTTACCGATGGGGGGACAACTTTTCCTTTTCCGGAAGGAATTATCCTTTCTTCGGGTTATGCGGTAGATGCAGAAGGACCTAATGACGCAACTGCAACTACAGGAAATGGTGCCGGGTGGAATGGAGATGTCGACTTAGAAACCATTTTGAATAACCAATACGGAACAACAGTTTCAACTAACAACGCTACTGTTTTTGAATTTGACTTTACTTCTGTTTTAGATGAAGTAAGTTTTGAATATATTTTTGCTTCTGAAGAGTATGAAAATGACTTTGAATGTGATGATCAATTTAGAGATGGGTTTATTTTCTTAATAAAAGGACCTGGTATTCCTAACACCTCCGGAGCTCCTTTTGGAGGAGTGAACATTGCAGCTGTTCCGGGTTCTTCTAACGTTCCTGTAAGTACTGCAACGATACATCTTGATCCTGCAGACGACGCAGTAAATGGGTTTTTATGCGGAGGGGAAATTCTAGGAGTTAATTATTTTCCGTCTTTATATGTTAGTAATGATAATGATAATACAAATGATATCCCTGTTGAATATGATGGTTTAACAGTCTCACTAACCACAGCAACAGTAAACATTATTCCCGGAGCTACCTATACCATGAAAATGGTAGTTGCAGATAGGGGAGATTCTGCATTAGATTCTGCCGTATTTCTAAAAGCAGGTAGTTTTAATATTGGAGGAGTAGATTTAGGAATTGATTTAACCACAGGAAATAATAATGCCAGATGCGTAGGAGAAACATTTACTATCTCACCTACTATTTCGGCACCTCCCGGAACCACCTATGAATGGCAGTATGAAAATCCAATTGGTTCGGGTACGTATGTACCATTTGTTCCACCGGAAACAAATCCCACTTTAGATGTTACCGTTACCGGAAGATATAAACTTATTGTAGATTTTGCAGGAATTTGTACAACTGAAGGAACGGTATTTGTTGAGTTTGTTCCCCCTCCGGTGATACCTCCTTTGTCTCCCTATGTCCTCTGCGACGACAACAACGATGGATTTTTCGATTTTGATTTAAGTGTCATGGACGCGATTATTACGGGTGGTGATCCAAACTTAGTAGTGACCTATCACGAGACTCAGTTTAATGCCGATGCGGGCATCTTACCCTTACCTACGATTTACACAAATAATGTACAGTATAACGATGTGGTTTATGTACGCGTAGAGAGCTTAATAAGTAGTTGTTACAGTACCACGACTTTAGATTTAGAAGTACGCGACAGTCCATTAATTGCAGACCCGCAACCCTTACGAATGTGTGATTACAACAATCCGGGTGACGGCTTTGAATTTTTTGATTTAACCCTATCTGAGCCGGAGGTATTAAACGGGTTAGATCCTACCCAGTATGACATTTATTATTATGAAGATATAACAGATGCACAAACAGCCGGCGATGCAGCTTTAACCGCACCGGATTATTCGCAAGCAATACCGGGAGCGCAAACCACCAATTATCAAAATTTAACCAATCCACAGACTATTTATGTATTGGTAGTGGGTAATGGCACCAGTAGCACGAGCAATCCCAACGGAGCCAGTGGTTGTTATAACATAGCCGAATTGCAATTAATCGTAGATCCGTTACCGGTAACAGTAACCCCGATTGACCGTTATGAATTGTGCGACGATGCTGCCAGTGGCAGTACCACCGATGGGCTATCCACTTTTAATTTAACCACGTGGAACGGATTTATTACCAATAACAATATCGCCTTAACGGTAATTTGGTTTGAGACATTAGCCGACGAAGCAGCAGACAATCCCATAGCAGATCCTACGGCATTTCAAAATACGATAATCAACGAGCAAACGGTATTTGCACGTGTAGTTGACGGCAATGGCTGCAAAGTAATCGTGCCGTTAACCTTGCGAGTAAACCCCAATCCAAGTCCTGTAATCCCAACCCCTTTAGAAGTTTGCGATGATGATTACGATGGATTTGTTCAATTTACCTTAACCGATAAGGACACCGAGATAATAGGCGGCGAGCCCGATGTGATTATCGAAGGCTATTACAACACCCAGTTGCTGGCGGAGAATGGCGATGTAGCCGACCACCTGCCCATTCCTTATACCAATGTGGTAGCAAACACCGAGCAAGTATGGGCACGTGCAGAAAACACCCTTACCGGTTGTTATACAGCAGTACCCTTACAATTAGTAGTCAATCCCTTACCGGCATTACCCCAAGTACCCGGATTTGGTGATTTAACCCAATGCGATGAAAACGGAGACGGCACGGCGTTATTTAATTTAGAAGACAACACCCCGTATTTAAATGGCGGACTCCCCCTAACCGATATGACCTACGGATATTATGATAATCTAATAGATGCCCAGGCGGGAAATCCACCCATAGCGGGCACTACGGCATTTTCTAGTATGGGACAAACCATTTGGGTACGCGTAGAAAACACGCTGACCGGTTGTTTTAGAATAGACAGTTTTGAGTTGATAGTAGGGACTTATCCCGTTATCACGACCCCTGCCGAGATGGAAGTTTGTGACGATGCCCAGAGTGGCAGTACCACCGATGGATTAGCCACCTTTGATTTAACCCAAAACAATGCCTTGATAACCGGCGGTGATATTACTTTGCAAGTATTTTATTACGAAACCTTGGCAGACCAAACGGCAAACATTCCGATAGCCACCCCCGAAGCCTATCAAAACACAACCAATCCACAGGTAATTTACATTAGTGTTTACAATCAAACCGGTTGTAGTGCAACCACCACCGTAACGTTAAACGTGTTACCAATACCTACCCCGGTAATCCCTACAGATTTAGAAGAATGTGATGATGATAATGACGGTTTTGCCCAGTTTGATTTAACCCAAAAAGACGCAGAGATAATAGGAGGACAAGTAGGTGTAACAGTAAGCTATTATGTATTAGAAAGCGATGCCCAAGCCGGTACTCCTACAATACCCAATCCAACGACCTATCAAAACATCAACCCGAATGTGCAAACCATTTGGGCACGAGCTGAGTTTACAACCCCTCCCAATGACAATGGCTGTTTTGCGATAGTACCGTTAAACCTGGTAGTTTTACCGACCCCTATAATCGATACCTTACCCGATTTATTGCTATGCGACACAGACGGTAACAATGAAGAGACCTTTGATTTAACCCAGCAAGAACCGTTGATTTACGGAACCCAAGACCCAACCGACTTTTTACCCATCACGTATTACGACGATCTAATCGATGCCCAAGCCGGTACCGGAAACATTGCCACCCCAACCGCTTATATTGGCACCGATGGGCAGATTATTTATGTTCGGTTAGAATTTATAGCAACGAGTTGTTACACCATTGGGCAGTTTACCTTGCAAGTAGGTACTTTACCAACGGTAGTACCCCCAACAACCTATCAATTGTGCGATGACTTGGGCGAGCCCAACGATGGCATAACGATTTTTGATTTAACCACGAAGAATAACGAGATTACGGCAGGTGTATTTGGTATTGATGTACGTTATTACGAAACGGCTCAAGATGCCCAAGACGACACCAATAGGATAGATCCTGAGACGGCATATCAAAATCAAACCAATCCGCAAATTGTATACGTAAGAGTGATAAATGGGGATATTCCTGAATGTCCGAACTTTACCAGTCTAACGTTAGAAGTATTACCCAACCCGACACCCGTAACACCGGAGCCTATAGAATTGTGCGACGACAACAATCCGGGAGACGAGCAAGAAGTATTTGACTTGACCGTTCGCGAGATAGACATATTAAATGGCGAAGCTTGGACGGTAACCTATCACGAAACACTCAATGATGCCTTAGCCGGTACGCCTCAAATAGCTACACCCACGGCATATCCCAATACGAGTAACCCACAGACGATTTATGTACGAGTAACCAATCCGTTGTCTCCATTGGGTTGTTTTGAAATAGTAGAATTACCCATAATCGTAAACCCATTGCCGGATGACACAGCCGTAGTAGAAGACTACATTATCTGTGAAGTTCCTTTTGACGGTTTAGCCGAATTTGATTTAACCACGAAGATAGAAGAAATCCTAAACGGACAAGACCCAAGTATTTATCAAGTAAGTTTTTACGAAACCTCGGCAGATGCCCAAGGGATGACCAATCCGATAGTAAACACGACGACGCATCAAAACATCGATGTAGTAACCAATGTAATTATTAATCCGCAAGCCATTTACACCGGCATCCTCAATACTGAGACCGGATGTTATATAGGCGGCGTACAGACCTTTAATTTAGAAGTAAAAGAAGGAGCAGAAGCAACTTCTCCCGAAGCTCCGTTTACCATTTGTGATAACTTAGATGAAAACGATGGTATTGGCACTTTTGATTTAACCGATGCCGATTTACAGGCAGCGATATTAAACGGGCAAGACCCGGCGCAATACCTAATAAGCTTTTATGCCACGATTGAAGATGCTGCAACGGGTACCAATCCGCTGCCCGATAGTTACGTAAATGTCATCAATCCACAAGTGATTTATGCCGTAGTAACCAACGATGCCAATACGGCACCAAAATGTACCGCAATAGCAGAAGTAATACTAAAGGTAGAGGAGTTACCCAACATTCAATTAGAAGAAAGCTATCGAGTATGTTTAGATGCAAACAACAATCCCATACCCGAAGAAGAGGGCGAGCCTTCACCGCCGGTATTAGAAACCGGACTAAACCCGAATTTGTATGTATTTCAGTGGGAGTTAGACGGCAGCATTCTTTTTGATGAAATAGGCAGTAGTATGGTAGCCCAACAAGGAGGCACTTATACTGTTACTGCAACCGAGTTGGCAACAGGCTGTAGCAATACCCAAAGTACAACAGTAACCATATCGGGACCACCCGACCAGTATGATGTACAGGTAATAAGCGGAGCCTTTGCAAATGTACATACCATAGAAGCCACAACAACCGGAGGGTTGGGCACCTATATATTTAGTCTGGACGACGGACCCTTTCAAGACGACGGTACGTTTACCGATGTTTCTGCCGGCAATCATTTAGTTACCATAAAAGACGAAAACGGATGTGGAAGCGTTGTTATAGAAGTAGGTGTGATAGATTACCCGCGATTTTTCACTCCCAATAATGATGGCTATCACGACCGATGGAATATAATTGGCATCGCAACGGGCGACCCTACGGCAAAAATTTATATATTTGACCGATTGGGAAAACTCATCAAGCAGTTAAGTCCGTTAAGTGAAGGATGGGATGGCACCTATAATGGCAACCCGTTACCATCAAGCGATTACTGGTTTAGAGTGGAGTACACCGAACAAGACATAAAAAAAGAATTTAAAGGACATTTTACCCTAAAACGATAGAACAAAGCGTTATGAATTTAAAAAAAATCTACTTAATCCTACTTATCATTTCATCTCCGGCTATTTTTGCCCAAGACGGAATACCTGTTTACGCAGATTATTTTTCTAGTAATTTATATTTATTGCACCCCTCGATGGCTGGAGCAGCTAGTTATAATCAAATTAGACTAACAGCTAGAAAGCAATGGTTCGATCAACAAGATGCACCCAACCTTCAAACATTGAGCTTTAATGCCCGGTTAGGAGATCGATCTGGGATTGGAGCAATTGTGTTTAACGATAAAAACGGATATCATTCGCAAACAGGAGGTTATATTACGTATGCACACCATATTATGTTTTCTAGAAGTGATGCCGATTTAAACCAATTATCTTTTGGATTAAGCGCGGGACTTATTCAATCTAGATTAGATGAAACAAACTTTGATTTAACCGATTTTGATCCGGTTATTGCCGGTATTATTCAAAGCACCTCTTATTTTAACGTTGATGCTGGAGTGTCTTATAATTTTTTAAATTTTTCCGGGCATTTTACAGTTAAAAATTTAATCTTTCAGAATAGAAGTATTTATACAGAAAAATTTGAACCCAATAACCAACGTTTGTATTTATTATCTATGGCTTATGCTATTGGAAATTATTCTAGTACTTGGACTTATGAACCTTCTTTTTTGTTTCAATTTAAAGAACGAACAGGCGAACAAGCCGTTGATTTAAACTTTAAAGCGTATAGAAAAATGGATTTTGGAAAAGTTTGGGGTGGAATTTCGTATAGGAGAAGTTTTGACGGAACCGAATTTTTAAATGGAAATGAGGTAAAAACACAAAAATTACAACTTATATCTCCTGTAATTGGAGTTACTTATAACCAATTTGTGTTTGCTTATACCTATTCATACCAAGTGGGAAATGTTAGATTTGGTAGTGGCGGATTTCATCAAATTACGTTGGGATATGATTTCTTAGGAGGTAGACCAGAGCCTTATGATTGTAATTGTCCTGCTATAAATTAAGGTGGCTATAAATATTACAATCCGCATCTATTTAGCTTGATAGAATGCGGATTGAATAAATACAAGTAGTTTTTTTGTAAAAACAACACTTACTTACTCCAAATATAATTTCGCTTTAGCGCCTGCTTTTTTATTGCTTTCAACATAACACTTTCCAGTTCATTGGAGGCTTCAGTTTTATTTTCTTCGATATATTTTTTTCGTTTTTGATTTAGTTCGTTGATTTTTGAAGTAATTTCTTTGCGTTTTTCACGTTGTTTTTCAATATATTTTTGAATTTCTTTTTGCGATTTTCCTTGTAATACCTTTGGAAGGTCTTTTTGTTTCAGACTTGAATAATCAAAATCTTCTTCCGCTTCAGCATCTACCAAATCCCAAGTATTGTTATTGTACATTTTTCCGCTTTTAGCAACCGTTCTGCTAACAGCGATTCCTTTACTATAACCTATGGCATTTTCATCTTGTGCTTTCTGGTTTTCCCATTTTTTTCTTCCGCTGCTTCCATAAATAATATATGTGTTGTTTAGTTGATTGTTAAGTTGCAGGATAATGTCATCATACGGAGTGACTATATAAACCGTTTGTTTATTTTGATTTATAGACATATATTCACCATTTGCTTTTATGGCTCCATCCTGCCACATTCCTGAAATGCCAAGCTGGTGATTTCCACAAAAAATGGTGTTTACTGTTACATCTTTTTCTACTGCATTGGTGATGGCGTCTAGATAGTTTATAGGACCTTGTGTAAAGGGTTCGTTTCCGGCTATAAAAATCATTTTTAAATCATCTGCGTTGTTTCCCCAATCTAATTTATTTAATGATTTTTGAATAACACTTCCACAGTATTCGCTTCCGCCATTTGTGGTAAGCGAGAAAAGTTCTTTAGAAACTTCATCTAAATCTTGAGTGAAGTTTAAAATTTTTCTAACATACCCATTGCGTTTACTTAGTCCATCATTACCATACTCAAATAAAGCTATTTGAAGATTAGGCGTTTGTCCTTTACATTTGGCATACGAAAGTTCATTAACAATCTCCCAAAGTTGGGCTTTTGCTTGGTCTATTAATCCGTCCATACTATTGCTGGTATCCAACAATAAGGCTACTTTTATATAGTTCTTAGACGGCGAATTAGATACAAAGTTTTGGTGTTGGGGTTTTGAACTTGCGACTAGAGCAAGGTTTTTATTAGGTTCTGCCTTGCACGAAAAAATAGTGAGTAGTGCAGTAGCTAGTGAGAGAATTTTTAAATTTTTCATGCTTTTAATTTTTATTTAACGCTGTAAACCTATTGCGAACTTTTTTTATAAAAAAACGGCAATGAGTGAAGTACTAAAATCATTGAGTAAAACACTATTTTGGCGTAGTAAAGTGTTTTAAAAGAAGAAAAAAAGAGGTGTTTTTAAAGAAATTGAATTTTTCCGGTTTTAGTAAATCAATGAAAGTCCGTAAGTTTACATTTTAAAATCAATTATTTAGTTTGAAACACAAATCTTCATTATCAATCATTTTTTTCTTGCTTTGTATAGGGCTTTTTGCACAACAAAAAAGCTATTTGCAAGATGACGAATCGTTTTTTATTTTAAAAGGAGATGTCTTTGATCAAGAATTAAATAAACCAATATCTAATGTAAATATTGAAGTAAGCAGTGGTGCTTATACAACAACAAATGGGGCTGGAGAATTTTTAATAAAAACTAAGATTGGTGATGAACTTGTTGTGAGAAGTGATGATTTTCAAACGGTGTATTACCAAATTAAAGACAAGCAACGCATTAAGATATTTGTGGAAGAAAATAAGCAAATCTCTTCAAAAAAATATAGAAAACAAGAAGCCAAAAAAACCAATCATCAAGAACTGTTTTTAACTTATATCGATTCGGCTAAACAAGTTTTAAAAAAAGACGCTAAAAAGAGCATCAATTTTGTGACCAAGGCTATGGAGTCTATAGATATTAATAAAGCTACTCCGCTTCAAAACAGTATGGTTTTTGAAACTTTAGGCGACATAAACTTGTATTGGAAACAAAGTGATTTGGCTGTAGATAATTATAAAAGAAGCCTTTCGTACGGTACCAAGCCCACTACTCAAATTAAGTTGGCTAGGGCTTTTAGAGCGAATAAAAATTATCAAGAGAGTATTAAAAAATACCGACAATTATTAAAAGAAAAACTTACCAATTACCAAATAATTGAGGTTTTTGAAGGATTAGGCGACACCTATAAATCGATTAATGATGTAGAAAATAGTGTTGTTAATTATCAAAAAGGATTAGAAATTGCTCAACAACATAAAATAATTCCGAAAGTAACCGATTTAAATTCTAAACTGGGTGAAATATTTGCGCAAAGTGGCGATGAAAAAGAAGCCGAAGCCTACTTCGGAAATTCTTTAAAATTGGCTAAAAAAGAAAATCAAAAAAGAGCCGTTACGCAAAAAAATATTGTTGCCGATTTTTATAATAAAAACAGCGATTATGATAAAGAGATAGAATTAAGAGAAGAAGCCATTTCAGAAATTGAAGCACTCGATGAAAAAGAAAATTATCCTAACGACAACCCCTTAACATTACAACGACAAAATTATAAAATAGCCAATGCACTAATTTCGCAAGAGCAATATAAGAAAGCTGTTTCGTACTTAAAAAAGAGTATTAAGGAAGCCCATCAAAAAAATGATTTGGTAGTAGAAAAAGATGCAACTCGTAAACTTTCTGAGGCATATAAGGTTCTGGGAAATGATAAAAAAGCAAGTGAAAATTATCAAAAATATGTTGCGTTGCTAGATAAACTTTATATTAAAAAAGAACAAGATATTTCGCAAGCAGCACGTTTTAGTAAAGAAATTTCAAAGCAACAAAACCGGATTTTAAGCCTTGAAAGCGACCGAAAACTAAATGAAACACGCTATGAATTGGCAATAAAAAATAAAGAACTGCTTCAAAAAAGCAGTCTTGTTCAAAAATGGATTATAGGTTCGTTGATTTTAATTGCACTATTATTACTT
>JALWYP010000486.1 GCA_026992695.1 Flavobacteriaceae bacterium | reverse complement strand
ACAAACCGAAGTAATTACCTCGTGTTCTGCATCGCTAAGCAACTGTAACATTTGTTGTGCTTCTTTAAAATCCTTAGGTTTCTCTTTGGCGTTACCGTCTTTCCAAACAATGGTGTCGCTGGTAATAATAATTTCTTTCTCGGAAATAGTAGTAAAAGCGTCCGCTTTTAATTTAGCTAGATAATTTGTAATTTCTTCTCTTTGTAAATGTTTGGGATACATTTCATCAACGGGTTTAACAACAACCGAAAAATCAATATGCAACTCTTTAAAAAAATGTTGCCGTCTGGGCGATGCAGATGCTAAAATGATACGGTAATCTTTTAATTTTTCTTGTAGCATATTATTTTAAAACAAAAGGATACAGTGCCAAAGAGCACATTCCGAAGAATAGAACAATCTTTAATACAACCGACAGTCGGCTAATTTCTTTTTCTGTTTTTGCGCCAAATGCCTGAATACAAAAGTAGAGTAACGGAGCCAATACCAACAGCAAAAAATACAGCATTAAGGCTTGGGTGTTATAAAGATATTGATACATATATCCCACAACCAGAAAAACAGCAATAATTCCTAAAATAAAAACTAGTGATAGGGTTCGTTTTTTTCCTATTGCAATGGGCAGTGTGTTTAAACCTCCGTTTTTATCGCCTTTAATATCTTGAACATCTTTTACAATTTCACGAATAAAATTCAGAAAAAAAGCAAAGAGTGCGTAATCAATAATAATGCTAAATATAGTAGATTGTGTTGAGCGGTTTACTTCGTTAATAGCTGGAAACAAATCGAAAATACCCACGATAATTAAACTAAAAGCTACCAACGCCGAGATTATTATGTTTCCAACTAAAAGCATCGATTTAAAATAGGAAGCATATAAATATAAAAGTGCAGAAATTACTATAAAAATAGCCGAAAAACCCGGTTTATCAATCTTATTTGATAGATAAAAACCAATACCCACTCCAATTATATTTAAAATAAAATAGAGGTTGTAAGCACTTTTTTCAGAAATATGTTTTCCTATAACAAGCGCATCGGGTTTATTTATTTTATCAATAGTTACATCATATATATCATTAATAATATTGCCGCCTGCAGCAATGCTTACTGTAGCAACGACTAACAAAATAAAATCTGTCAAAGATAGAGTAGTAGCAATACCAAAAGGCTTAAATAAGGCTAATTTTATTAGTATTTGGGCAATTGCAATAAAAAGCAGGTTAGGTAATCTAATTAACTTGAAGTACTTCATAAATGCATCAATCATATTTTGCGCTTTGCTTATTGTTTGCAATCCACTTTCCTTGTACTTTTAAAACTTGTTCTATAATATCTCTCACGCAACCTTTTCCACCTTTTTTATGCGAAACATATTTTGCAATGGCTTTAATTTCGGGTACGGCATCTTGCGGAGCGCAGGGTAAACCTACTTTTTGCATCACGTACAAATCAGGAATGTCATCTCCCATATAAAGTACGTTGTCGGGTTTAATGTTATAAATATCCAAATATTCTTCTAAGGTTTCGGTTTTATGGTGTGCGCCGAGATAAATATCGGTAATACCCAGTCCTCGTAAACGTTTTCGTACTCCTTCGTTCGTTCCTCCCGAAATAATACAAACTTGGTATCCATTATCTACTGCTGTTTTTAAAGCAAAACCGTCTTTGGTGTGCATTTTCCGGTACATTTCGCCTTCTGTAGTAATAGTAATCGTACCGTCTGTGAGTACACCGTCCACATCAAAAACAAAAGTGGTTATGTGTTGCAGGTATTCTTTATAGTTTTTTTCCATACTGTTTTACAATAGCCTTTGTAAGCTGTTTATAGAGTTTTTTATGTGTTGAATTGCGAAGCAAATGTAGGTGTTTTTTTATTGTTTTTATATCGTTTCGTTTTGCCGGACCCGTTTGTGCTTCCTTAGGAGAAAGTGTTTCAATTTTTCTTGCAGTTTCAAAAATAAGCGGTTTTAACAATTCGAAATCCAACTTATTCACTTTTGTGATTTCTTCGCCGGCAAAATATAAATAATTTACAAAATTGTTTACAAAAACAGCCGCTACGTGTAGTTTGCTTCTTTCTTCAGAAGAAATTTCTACCACTTTTTTTGATATTTGTTCTCCTAATTTCTTCAATAGTGTGCTATCTGAAGCATTTTCGGCTTCAACACAAATTGGTATTGTTGAAAAATTAATAGCTTTTCCTTTGGTAAAAGTTTGCAACGGATAAAAAACTCCTTTTCTGTTTTTATTAGAAAGAACATCCATATCCACACCACCCGAAGTATGAACAACCAATCTGTTAGAAAAAGGGATTTGGTTAGAGAAACTTCCAATAACATCATCGGAAACAGCCATAATATACACATCGGCATGTTCCAACTTTTGAAGTTGTGTGGTTGTTTTGGTTTTATTTGAAAAATAAGCAAGCGATTTTTTATTTCTACCATACACTTGAAGCACTTTTATTCTCGAAGAATTTAAAAATGCATCGTAAAGATGGGTGGCTACATTTCCGGTACCAAGTATAACAACCTGAATCATACAGCGAAGATACTTTATTTTAGTCTTATCCTACAACAAATATATTAGCATTTTAAATAAATATCCCATTGCTTTTTATATTTTTGCAATCCAATTTTAGATAATGAAATACGCAAAAAACATACTGGAAACCATTGGTAACACACCTTTGGTAAAGATTAATAAATTAGCCGAAGAAATTCCGGCTTTAGTACTGGCAAAAGTAGAAACCTTTAATCCAGGTAACTCGGTAAAAGACCGAATGGCACTTACTATGATTGAAGATGCCGAAGCACAAGGGTTGCTAAAACCCGGTGGCACCATCATTGAAGGAACCAGCGGAAATACCGGAATGGGACTGGCGCTTGCTGCTATTGTAAAAGGTTACAAGTGTATTTTTGTAATGGCAGACAAACAGTCTAAAGAAAAAGTAGATATCTTAAAAGCTGTTGGTGCCGAAGTAGTAGTATGCCCAACGGCTGTAGAGCCTGACGATCCGCGTTCGTATTACTCTGTATCCAAACGTTTATCGGAAGAAATTCCCAACAGTTGGTACGTAAACCAATACGATAATCCCAGCAATACCAAAGCACATTATCAAAGTACCGGACCCGAAATTTGGAAACAAACCGAAGGTAAAATTACTCATTTTGTGGTAGGAGTGGGTACAGGCGGAACTATCTCGGGTGTTGGAAAATACTTAAAAGAACAAAACCCAAATATTAAAATTTGGGGAATCGATACCTACGGGAGTGTTTTTAAAAAATATCACGAAACCGGTATTTTTGAAGAAAACGAAATA
>JALWYP010000485.1 GCA_026992695.1 Flavobacteriaceae bacterium | reverse complement strand
ACCATCATTGGGTCAGTATTTACATCGTCGTTAGGGTCGCCACTTACCGCTTGCGGATATACGGTTTGTAATTCTTGGGCAATAAAGCCGTATTCTTCTACACCACGATTAGCTTTATATTCGTATTTTCTAGGTTGTATTTTATCAATGATTTGCAAGGCATCTTTAACAGAAACAATATTGGTTTTTAAACGTCTGTCTGATGCTGTATCATATAAGACTCCTACACCTACATTCCCCGTAATTTTACCAATAACCGTATCGTCACTTCTATAAAATCCCACAAAATAATTCGCTGTACTAGGACTTGTTGCGTTTAATTTAATTCGTAAACCTTTTGCACTGTTACCGGTATTTACATTATTTATTTGTACCACATAATCGGTACTTTTATTATCTTTTATATCTAATTTATATGCTGGGGTATTATTACCAATTCCCACTTTATCGGCAAAATAATTTTCGGTACCACCATAACCCCAACTAAATTGTATACCGTTAAACCAAAGTGCTTCTTTACCATTTACTCTTAAGGCTCTACCTGTACTTATACCTTCATTAAGATTGGCTGTACCGGAAACAGAAAGTTTATATTCCGGAGTAGTAGTACCAATACCTACTTTTTGGTCATCATCTAAACTCAGCAATGCGGTTGCACTATCTACATAAAAGTTAAGAAAATTATCCGTTCCATTATCATATTTAATATCTGCATATTGAGTTATATTTCCACTATCTCTAAAATGAATACCACTTTCGTTTTCTGCGGTATTTGAAATATTAATTCCTGCTGCAGCACCAAAAATTTCTAAACCATCGTTACCATCTAATAATACGGCACCATCTGTTGTGTTTATGGTTCTGCCTGCACCGGCACCACCTTCGTCATAGGCTTGGTCTAGGGTGTTTTGGGTGTCGGTATTATCTAAATAACCAGATAAATCTACCATTGTTGTATCATTAGTTAAACTCAATATATTTCCGGATAAGGATAAGTCTTGATTGTCGGTGTTTATAGACGACAAATCTACGGTTTCATTGCTACCGTTTTGAATGCCTATGGTTAAAGTTGTTCCGGATAAACCTGAACCTGAAATATTTTGGTTATCGGTATCCGTAAATATACTGTTAGGATCTACAAACGAAACAATACCGGAACCATTGGTAGCCATAACTTGGTTGGCATTGCCGTCTGTATTTGGCATATCGTATTCGTCATTGATATTCATTATACCGTTTTTATAGATGGTTAATGCGTTACTTTTCACTCCTTCGCCACCGTTACCTATGGAGAATAAACGGTCAGATGCATTCCAATTATTTGTACTAATTGGAGTATATGTGGTATTATTATAACCTATAGCCGTTTCTACATAAGAAGGAGCTGAAAGTAATGTACCAAATGCAAAAGAATAATTACCTGATGAAGTAACGTTATTACCTATTGCAATTGAATTTAATCCGGAAGCAGCAGCATACGAACCAAATGAATATGTATTTGTATTTGATGCTGTTGTATTTGTACCTATTGCAAAAGAATTGTTACCACTTGCATCAGATTGTTTTCCAATTGCAACCGAATCCTCACCGTTAGCGACAGATCCATTACCCATAGCGATACAGTTTAAACCAGTAGCTTGACTAAATACACCTAATGCTGTAGAAGAACTTCCAGATGCTGTTGTGCTTAGACCTAATGCAACCGAATTAGTTCCTATATTACTATCATCCCATTGTGAAGCAGAAATATTTCCGGCTCTAAAAGCGGCTTTATTAGGATTAAAAAACATTTTTGTTCCAGCACCGGGCGGAGCAATTGCACCGGTATTTAAAGATCCGGTTACAACAAAACCGTCAGTACCGTTTATGGTTACTGACCCGTTATCTGCTGTAATGGTTCTTCCTGCACCGGCACCACCTTCATTGTATGCTTGATTTAGAGTATTTCCTTGTAAGGAAGATAAATCTACGGTTTCACTACTACCGTTTTGAATACCTATGGTTAAGGTTGTTCCGGATAAACCAGAACCTGAAATATTTTGGTTATCGGTATTATCTAAATAACCGGATAAATCTACCATTGTTGCATCATTAGTTAGGCTTAATGTATTCCCGGATAACGATAAGTCTTGGTTATCGGTGTTCGTAAATATACTGTTAGGATCAACAAACGAAACAACTCCAGAACCATCGGTTGCCATAACTTGGTTAGCTGTGCCGTCTGTTTGCGGCATATCATATTCGTCATTTATATTCATAAGACCATTCTTATATATTGTTAAAGCATTACTGGGTGAAAGTACACCATTACCAATAACGAACAAACGATCATTGGTATTCCAAGAGGTTGTACTAATAGGAGAATATGTAGTATTATTAGAGCCAATAACGGTTTCACAATAAGAAAGTGCTGAAATTGTTGAACCCATTGCTGTAGAATTTTTGCCTGAAGCAGTTGTAGCAAAACCTGATGCAAAAGAAAGTTCTCCTGAAGCTGTGGAGTTTGAACCTATTGAAAAAGAATAATCACCGGAAGCAGTTGTAAAAGCACCCATTGCTATCGAACCGTCTCCAGAAGCAGTTGTGTTAACTCCAAAAGCAACAGAATACTTTCCAATTTTACTATCATCCCATTGTGTGTCATAAACTTTTCCTGCTCTAAAAGCTGCTTTATTAGGGTTAAAAAACATTTTTGTTCCTTCTCCTGAAGGAGCTAATGTACCACTATCTTCAGTTCCTGTTACTACAAAACCATCTGTACCGTTTATAGTTACTGCACCGTTATCTGCTATAATAGAACGACCTACACCTGCACCTCCTTCATCATAGGCTTGGTCTAAGGTGTTTTGGGTGTTTCCATCTTGTAAAGAAGATAAATTAACTGTTTTTGATGCTTCTCCATCATTTTCATTAGAAATAGAAAGAATTTTAGTTGAAGGGTTAAAATAGAAATAATCTATTTTTTGGTCATCGGTGCCAGGATTGTTTAATATAGATAAATTAACTGTTTTTGATGCTTCTCCAT
Organism: Flavobacteriaceae bacterium; assembly: GCA_026992695.1. Taxonomy (GTDB): domain Bacteria; phylum Bacteroidota; class Bacteroidia; order Flavobacteriales; family Flavobacteriaceae; genus Marifrigoribacter. The sequence goes on along the minus strand of JALWYP010000485.1, from coordinate 310 downwards.
CATTTTCATTAGAAATAGAAAGAATTTTAGTTGAAGGGTTAAAATGGAAAAAATCTATTTTTTGGTCATCAGTTCCAGTTCCATCTTGTATCTTTTCCCAAGCCGTACCATTAAAAAAATAAAAACCAACACCATTACCACCGGTTACCGAAGCATTGGTGTTATATACCATTAATCCTGTAGTAGGACTATTAATTGGGCTTGTGGTATTGCTAACACCTGTCAATGCAACCCTTGGTATTAATATACCTTTATCGGTTGCAGTTACATCTAATTCTGCCGAAGCATCCGGTGTGGTGGTACCTATACC
>JALWYP010000484.1 GCA_026992695.1 Flavobacteriaceae bacterium | reverse complement strand
CTTTGAGAGTCGATTAATTGTTTGTAATTCATCGGCAATCAGATTTTTTTTCAAATATCGGAAAGCTAGCTTTCCGATATTTGTTATCTGTTGCACTTATTGTTTGAACTTAGTTTGTAAAATTCCTTTCCAAAAAAAATAAAAATCCTAATCCAAAAAATGTATCTTTGCGCCACAAATAAAGAACCTTGGCAATTAGCAAAATACAAACTCAAAACACATCGGTAGTAAAAATCTTTACCGAAATTACCAAAATGCGACTTTCGGTAAGTGTGGTTTTTTCTTCAATAGCAGGCTATTTTCTGGGTGCAGAAACGGTACATCTAAAAACTGTACTACTATTGGCAATAGGAGGTTATTGTATGGTTGGTGCTTCTAATGTGTATAACCAAATTGTAGAAAAAGACTTAGATGCCTTGATGGAGCGAACCAAAAATCGTCCGCTTCCAACCCAAAAAATAACTGTAAAAACAGCTCTATCAATTGCCATACTTTTAACCGTAATCGGTATCGTATTACTTTATGTTATTAATCCGGTTACCGCAATGTTTGGGGCAATATGTATCTTTATGTATGTTAGCCTTTATACCCCTTTAAAAACCAAAACTCCCCTTTCGGTTTTTGTAGGTGCCTTTCCTGGAGCTATCCCTTTTATGTTAGGATGGGTAGCTGCTACCGGACATTTTGGAATTGAAGCAGGAACTTTATTTCTCATTCAGTTTTTTTGGCAGTTTCCTCATTTTTGGGCAATTGCTTGGTTTTTAGACGAAGATTATAAAAAAGCAGGGTTTAAGATGTTACCCAACGGCAAAAAAGATACAGGAACAGCCATTCAAACCATTTTATACAGCATTTGGACGGTTTTAGCATCGTTAATTCCCGCTTTGGGAATGACAGGAAGACTCTATCTTTCAACTTTAGGTGCTGTTATTATGGGGCTTGTAGGTCTTGGGTTTATCTATTTTGCCATTCGATTATACAAACAAAAAACCAATACGTCTGCACGTCAACTTATGTTGGCTAGTGTAAGTTATATCACCTTGTTACAAATAATTTATGTAGCAGATAAATTTTTAAGATAAAATGAACAATACCTTATCTGAACAAGAAATACAAAAGCGTTATTCTGAAGAAAAAGCCAAGCTTATTAGAGCAAAAAAAATGATGCTATGGTTTGGCATTATTAGTTTAATGATGAGTTTTGCCGGTTTAACCAGTGCCTACGTGGTAAGTAAAGAACGAGAAGACTGGGTAAGCAATTTCCCGTTTCCACAAGCCTTTATAATAAGTCTCGTTGTTATTGTTTTAAGTAGCTTTACCTATTATTTGGCGAAAAAAAGCATTGCTTCGGGCTTACGTAAAAAAGCGATGGCACTTCTAGTAACCACATTTGTGTTGGGTGTTATTTTTGTTATTCTTCAATTTAAAGGATTTTCTGAATTTATAGCTAACGGATTTTATTTTACCGGAAGTGAAAGCACCATAACAACCTCATTTATTTACCTAATTGTTTGGTTGCATTTAGGACATATTTTTGCAGCCCTACTATCACTTTTAGTCGTAATTTATAATCATTATAAACAAAAATACAATGCTCAAAATATGCTAGGTGTAACATTATCAGCTACTTTCTGGCATTTTGTAGATATTTTATGGATTTATCTCTTTTTATTTTTCTATTTCGTTAGATAAAAAATATGTTTATTTTTGAACAATATTTAAAACAAAATACTTTCTATGGAAGCAGCTGTTGTTAACACAGGTACTGAAGGAAAAACTTGGGGAGGCGGAAATCGACCATTAAAAGCCAGTTACGGTAAGATGATGATGTGGTTTTTTATTGTTTCGGATGCCTTAACTTTTTCAGGATTTATCGCCTCTTACGGATTTTCAAGATTTAAGTTTATCGATGCTTGGCCTATTGCAGATGAGGTTTTTACCCACATACCTTTTGTCCACGGTAATTACCCAATGTACTACGTGGCATTTATGACCTTTATCTTGATATTTTCTTCTGTAACTATGGTGTTAGCCGTTGATGCCGGACATCATATGAAGAAAAACAAAGTTATCCTGTATATGTTCCTAACTATTATTGGAGGTCTTATTTTCGTGGGATCACAAGCTTGGGAATGGAAAACTTTTATTAAAGGAAATTACGGAGCTGTTGAAACAAAAGGAGGTCAAATCATACAATTTTTTAATAAAGACGGAGAACGAGTTGCTCTTAAAGATTTTGCATTGCCTGTTCATACAGAACGTACTACACAACAAAAAAACACAGGTATTTGGTACCAAAAAGAAAAATCGTTACCTACCGTTTCATTAAGTGAAATTAAAAAAGGCTTTTTAGCAAATGATAACCTTGTAGCAAGAACGCAATATCTAGATGAAGATGGAAAACCCATAGTTCTTTCACGTCAAGAGTCGGTAGCATTAATGAACAATGATGCAAAAGGCGTTGTAGAAGGAGCAAATCTAATTCATAACGAATACGGGCATCCGCTTTTTGCCGATTTCTTTTTCTTTATCACAGGCTTTCACGGTTTTCACGTATTTTCGGGAGTAGTTATTAATATAATAATATTTATTAACGTTATTTTAGGTACTTATGAAAGAAGAAAATCATACGAAATGGTTGAAAAAGTTGGACTTTATTGGCACTTTGTAGATTTGGTTTGGGTATTTGTATTTACCGTATTTTATTTGGTTTAACGTTTTAACTGTAACAAAAAATGGCACACGACAATCATAATTTAGCAATATTTAGAGGAAAAATAAAATTTAAAAACAATCAACAAAAAATATGGGGAGTTTTTATCTTACTCTCTATTATTACAATTGTTGAAGTTGCACTAGGAATTATTAAACCAGAGGTTTTAACACATAATCATCTCTTTTCATTAAAAATATTAAACTGGATATTTTTAACTCTAACTGTTGTAAAAGCGTATTACATTACTTGGGATTTTATGCATATGAGAGATGAGGTAAAATTTTTAAGACGCGTTGTTGTTTGGACGGCGGTATTCCTTATTTTATACTTAGTTTATATGCTTCTTGAAGAGGGAAGCTATATTTTTGATGTTTATAAAGAAGGCTTCATTAAGTTTAATTTTTAAAAACCGATGACCTCATTATAATAAGCTCCGTTGTTCGGGGCTTTTTTTATATTAAATTAACACTATTTTAAAGAGTTAAGCGTATTTTTGTAGAATGAAATAAGCATAAACTTTTTTAAGCATATCCTACCGGGAATGATTAAAATAAGTTTATGCGAAAACGAAGTGGTTCCGGATGTTTATAAAATTTGGAATTACATTCAAAATCAAACAATTAC
>JALWYP010000483.1 GCA_026992695.1 Flavobacteriaceae bacterium | reverse complement strand
GTTTAATATTTATTTAATTTTAGGCAATACTTCATGTATAATTCGGCGGTTATAGTTTTCAAAAGTAAAACTTTTTGATACGCTTCTTCCCTTCTCTGCTTTTTCTTTTAATTCACTTTCAGGTAATTTAATTATTTTTAGAATACTATCTTGTAATTTTTCTTCGGTAACCGGATTGCAAATAAAACCATTTTCATCCGTAACATATTGACCAATACTTGAAACATTAGAAACAACAGGAATACAGCCAAAATTCATCGCCTCGGCAATTACTTTCGGAAATCCTTCAGATGCAGTAGTTGGCAACAAAAAGAAATACGATTTTTTATATAATTCAAACACTTTATGTCTTGGTTGAAACCCCATAAAGTTCATATTTAAACCACTTTTGTTTGCTAATTCTTTAAAATAATTTATTTCTTCTCCATTGCCTACAAAATCTATTTGTGCAATTTGTTTTTTTATATTTTCGGGTAAACCGGAAAATGCTTTTATGATACGCTCTACTCCTTTGGGTTTCTCAAGCCTACCAACGAAACAAAATGAAAAAGGAGCCGTATAATTTTTATTTTTTATAACCGCTTCTCCTAGTTTGTATTCTGCATTGGTTAAACAAGGATTTTCAAAAGTGATGCAGTGCTTGGGCTGATTTTTCCAAGTACCGTTAATGGTTACCGGGCGGTTTTGTTTTTTTAACATCCAACGTTGCAGTCGGTAACCTAAGGGCGGATTTTGTTGATTCCAATTTCCGGCGTATTTATACCAGCCTTTTGTTTTTACAAAAAAGGTTAAATAAGGAATTAAAAACACACCGATTCCGGTTGGTGTTCGCAGCTGAAAAAAATCGGCGTTTTTAATTTCTTTATTCACTATCGAAATTACTTTTGGCGCATTTATAAGAAGTTTTAACTTGCTACCAATATTTTTTCCGCCCAAAGGCGGAAGCGAAACAAATTTTATTTTGTTAGACGTATATGGCAAAGCACTAAGAGGTGCTTTTCCTTTTTGTAGCATAGCCACGTGCGTGATTTGGTCAAATACTTTGGTTAATTGATTTAGTTCATTAATTGTTGGTCCCCAACCTACAATGCTTCCATCCGGAGTTTGATAATGTTCGGTATGTGAGATGATTACCAGTTTCACTTTTTGAGGACTTGTTTGTATTTGGTTATTATTTTTTCCCAACTGTGTTCCTTTGCCCACTTTACGGAATTTATACTAAAAAATGTATCATTTTCTAAAATGTTTTGCACGGCAGCACTAAATTCTATTGCGTTTTTATTGTGTATTAAAAATCCGGTTTCCTTATTTTTAATAGCATCTTCAATTCCGCATCCTTTACTCCCGATAGCCGGTATTCCCAATATATTTGCTTCTAAAATAGCAATACCAAATCCCTCAACATCTCCCGTATTTGTAACTTCGCTAAGCATTACAAATATATCTGAAGATTTTAAAAATTGGTATAATTCTTTATCCGAAACCCTGCCATGAAAAGTAATGTATTTTTCTACTTCTATTTTTTTAGCTTCCGATAAAAACCTATCTTTTTCGGTTGGTATTCCCACGCAATGATAATGAATTTCGGGATACTTTTTAATGAGTTCGGGAAGCATCTTTATCACATTAAGCTGTCCTTTACGTCGGGTTACATTTCCAACGGTAATCAAAGCAGGACTTCCTTGTAAATCGATAGTTTTAATTTGCTTATCATTTAGTTTCGTATCAATACCATTTGGGATAACCGTACATTTTTTGAGTAGTGATTTTGTAAGAAGCGATTTTGTAAAATGAGAAACAGCAATTATACTTTGAAACCGTTTTAACGATAAATCGGTTATTGTTTTTTTTACCGGATTAGAAAAATTTACTTCGGTACCATGCGCAATGGCTATGTATTTTTTTTTGAAAAATAAAGACATAAAAGCAACCATCCAAAGTGAAAATTTCCCCGAAGCTAAAATTACATCTTGCTTTTTAATTAAGGAAAGTAACATTTTAATTCTTTTAAAATACATCCCTATTCTGGGAGATGATATAGCTACCCTATAGGTTTTAAAGCTGTTCTTTGCATCAAATTTGTTTTCTTCAATTCCTTCTCGAGAGCGCATATCGGTAAGTACCGTAACAGTAGAGCTGTTTTTTTGAAGGTATTTTGCCAAATGATAAGCGTGCGTTCCGATACCGCCTGGTTGTGGCGGAAATTCTGAAGTAACCAAAAAAATCTTCTTATTCATTGCCGAAAGATAAGTATAAACTGTAAGGTTTTATAATTTTTCGATTAAAGCACCTTGTTTTATTTTCTTTGAAGCCATACGCCAAGAAATGAGTACTTGAATGAGTATTAACGGCAATAAAAAAAGAGAAAGAATACTTCCTATTAGCATCATTTTTTTATTTCTTTTAAACTTATAAGGCATCACCGATGGTGGAACCGTTTTTAACAAGGAAAAAAAAGTACGTTTTGTTCCATAATATTTTCTAAATAAATACAACACACTAGGAATGGGACGTGGCGAAAACCATTTTTTTGGTCTAAACGCATCCCAAGAACCCATTTGCCTAAGACCACCGCTTGGTGCTTTTACATCTACACAGGAAGCAAAAGGTGTAGAGATACTTTTAATACGGTTTAAATAAGCTCGTAATCCAAATTCGCCGTCTCCCATCCGCTGCTTTTCAAACTGTCTATCAAACAGTCCTATTTGCCTAAACACATCTTTGTATAACATTGCATTTCCGGTTGCAAATTGGGATGCTACTGCAAAAAATGAGCGATCTTTAGGAATGTTGCTACCTTCCGGAAAAAATACACCGGCAGAAATTTGTGCATCAAAGAAATCGAGTCCTTTTAAATGATTGCTTATCCAGTTAGATTGAATACGTACATCATCTTCCGATAAGGCAATAAGGTTTCCTTTGGCATTTTTTATTGCCGTATTACGCGCCAACCACAATGCTTTTTCTTCTTGATGAATTAAAACAATATCCAAATTAAATTCATCATAAAACCCTTTCTGAAAAGGTTCTGATTGATCTACGATAATAATTTCAAAATTAGTATAGTCTTGCTTTTCAAAATCTTTTAAAACCTCTTTTAAATACTCGTATCTGTTCAGTGTTGGAATAACCACCGAAACCAAAGGTTTTTTTTCGACTAATTCTGAACTAAAATTTTGCCAGTTAGCATACGTAATGGGTTTATTTAGATAATTACTTCGTTTAACATTTCGGGTTTTATACCAAGCCGAGATTTCTACAAACGGGTTTTTAAAACTCAGTAGCCTTAGCAACAAAATGTAACTTGCCCAAATTGCATTAAAATATTTTCTTACAAAACGGTATT
>JALWYP010000482.1 GCA_026992695.1 Flavobacteriaceae bacterium | reverse complement strand
TTGAGATACCAAACCAGAGCACTAAATAATTTGGCTGTATTTTATAATGACATAGGTAATTTAAAAAAATCGTTGGAAATATTAGAATATTCTTATAAGAAAAAACTGTTGTTTTTAGAACCCGAAGATTTAGAACTTATTACCACACGTATAAATATTGGTCAAGCACTGCTATCGCTACAAGAATTTACACAAGCAATTGAAACGTTAAATGTGGCATTAGCGAAACTCAAGAATTCTAAAGGAGAAAAAAAATACTGGACAGCTACGGCACTTTTTGCTCAAGCCGAAGCGTATTCTCAACTTGGAAACATTCCGAAGGCAAAAACGTTGTACAAAGAAAGCGAGCTGCTTTTTGAAAATTCCTTAGGAAGTCATTATGACAAAGAGTTTCTAAATTTTTTACAAAGTAAAGCCCTATTTCTATCTTCAAATAACGAACCCAAAAAAGCAATTAATACCGCTTTAAAAGCTTATAATTACGTATTTAAAAACACGAGCAATCAAACAGATTTTCCGTTAATCAAACTTATGGCAACCATCTCAAAAGTCTATTTTAAAAACAAAGAATATAAAAAAGCAAAGAAATGGACAGCAAAAGGTAACCAATACTTAAACAATCATATATCAAGAGCTTCTACCAAGATAGACTCGATACGACTGGAGTTTGAACGCCCGACCTTTTTGCTCTTGGATGCTATGGCAAATACAAAAAACGTTACTGTTAAAGACACCGTTTTTATAAAAAAACAATTACAAAAACTTCAAAAAGCCATTGCCATACTTGAATACCGAAAAACTTCCGCACTTAATATAGAGGATATAAATCATTTGTTTTCAGAATATAAAGAAATATATGATTTCACTAAAAAGCTCTATTTAAATCTTTACGAGCTTACACAAAATCAAGACTATTTAAACAAAACTTTAGCCATTCACGAATCTGCTATTTACAACCGGATTAGAACTCGATTAAACACGAAAAACACCATTCTGTTTAACAATATCCCCTCAGAAGTGTTACAAACCGAAAAAGAGTTAAAACAAAAAATGAATAAATCTCTCTCCGGCTCAGATAATTCGGTTTTGGTGATTCAAGATTTTTTTAAGGTTAACGAAGAGTGGAATACTTTTTTGGTTTTTCTAAAAAACAATTATCCCAAGTATTATAAAATGCGTTATGCTACCATTGATGAGCCTTTGGGCGATATTCAAATGGCAATACCCGAAAATACGACGGTAATCAGGTATGTATTTATAGACAAAAGATTGTATGCTTTTGTAATTGATAGAAACCGGAAAACAATAACTACTTTACCATATGATTCTGAAAATAATTTGATAAACAAATTAAGAACAGATCAATCCGATTTAAAACAAACAAGTGACATACTTCACAAATTATATCAAGAATTATGGCAACCTATTGAGTCTGAAATTAGTACAAAAAAGGTTGTTGTCATTCCGGATGCAGAACTTTTTAATTTAAGTTTTGAAACACTTACAAGTACCAAAATTAAATCGTTTAACGAACTTGCTACAAACAGCTTACTATCCAAACATTACATAACTTATAATTACAGTTTGTTTTTACTGAAACAAAAAAACAAAGCATCAAATTATAAAGATAATTTTGTTGCTTTTGTGCCCGAATTTACCAATGAGATGAAGAAAAATTATTCCGTTTCGCTAACCGATTCTATTCAATTTGACCAATCTTATTTTAATCTATTACCACAACCTTTTAGTATTAAATTAGCAAAAAAATACGGAAAGAATTTTGACGGAAAAATTTTTACAAACACAAAAGCTACCAAGCAAATGTTTAAAAAATTTGCAAAGCAACATAAGATAGTACATATTGGTACACACGCTGAGTCTAATAATTTAATACCGGGATTATCCCGATTGATTTTTGCTAAAAATGTAAGTAATATTACTAAAATCAATGATAACTCACTATATACTTTTGAAATATATGGGTACGACCTTTCTTCAAACTTAACGGTTCTTACAGCTTGCGAAACCGGAAAACCTACCTACCAAGCCGGCGAAGGAATGATTTCGCTTGCTCATGCTTTTAATTATGCCGGAAGTGAGAGTGTTTTAACCAGTTTATGGCGTATAGACGAGCAAACCAGTACAGAAATTATTCAGTATTTTTACGATAATTTATCTTTGAGAATGGATAAGGATGAAGCTTTACAAAAAGCAAAAATAAAATATCTTAAAAACACAAACGGAAGAACCAATCAGCCACAATTTTGGGCAGGATTGGTACTTATGGGTTCTGATGCACCAATTAATTTTACGCACGAATCAAATATTTTATTATTTATAATATTTACTTTAATTCTTATTACTGTTCTCTTCGTATTGTTTTTAAAAAACAAGCGTAATAAATAAGTTAATTTTTATTGCGAGGGATTTAATTTTTTACTCACCAACATCAAAAGTATCTATTTTTTGAGTAGCGGTTTGCGAGTCTTCTTGTGGTATAGGTAAATCGATTCCGGCTTGGCTTAAATCTACCAAACTATATTCAACCAGTACATTAGAGTCAATCAACCCAATATCTTTTGCATAATAATTGGTTACTACCACAATATCTTGCGAGGTAGGATCTAAAATTGGTAAATCAAGCGGAATACCATTAATTTCCAACGAAAGTGTAATGGTTAAATTAATGATAATTTTAGAACTAATAACATCCGTAAAGCTAACACCGTCAACAGTGTGTGTGCCTATTGAGTCTCCTTGTTGCGAAGTAACGATATAATCTATAGTAACCGGATATCCTTGTATTTCTTGCGAAATTTCACCTGTTATTTGTGAAAGTTCACTTCCTGAATCGGCTTCAGTATCGTATAAAATTACATCGTTTAACGGAATGGTAATATCTGGAAATCCATCAACCGGAGGTCCGCCAATTTCTCCGTTAATAATGAGTTTGCTGTTATCTTCTCTAATTAAACTTCTGGATAATACTTGTGTCATAAAAGCATTTGCAGGAGTTTGTGCATCTAAATTGGTATAGGTGTTTCCGTTTACAACTTCGGTGCCGGCTACATATAAAGAATCACGGGTATTGGTTTGTTGCGAAACGTTATTGTAGGTCCAAAAAGTACCTTGCGATAACGGAAAATAACTAAATTGTTCTTCCGGTTGGTTGTCGTTACTGTTAGAATCGCCTGAGCAAGAGATTACTAAAGAAGTTAGTAAAATCGATAGTAAAAAAGTAATATTTTTCATAGCGTAATTTTCTTCAAATATAAAAAAATAGAAATACTTTATAGAAATACTAGTTATTTATTTGAAGACTGCTCATATTTATGATTACAGCCCACTGCCCACTGAATACGGA
>JALWYP010000481.1 GCA_026992695.1 Flavobacteriaceae bacterium | reverse complement strand
GTTTGGTGGTTCGGGATTAGGACTTTCTATCGTAAAAAACCTGTTAGAGCTTATGAATAGTAAAATTAACCTCGAAAGCGAATTAGGCAAAGGCTCTAAATTTTGGTTCGATATTAGTTTTGCTATCTCTGAAGATTCTAAAGAAAACACAAATCCTAACAATATTATTTACGATATTGACTATGTTGCTTTAGAAAATGTGAAAATTTTGGTTGTTGAAGACAACAAAATAAACCAAATGATTACCAAAAAAATACTAGAAAAAAACAAAATGATTTGCAGTGTATGCGATAATGGTACCGATGCAATTACAATGGTAAAAGAAAATGATTTTCAAGTAATTTTAATGGACATCCATATGCCCGGTATTAGCGGAATAGTTGCCACTCAAAAAATAAGAGAATTTAATAAAACCATACCAATCTTAGCACTAACCGCTGTAACAATAGACGATAATTTAGACGAGTTTTACAAAGCAGGCTTTAACGAAATAATCCCAAAACCCTTTAAACCCGAAGAGTTTTTTGAAAAAATTTACAGAGCCTTAAAAAACAAGAAAAAAATCTAACACTTCTCCCTCTTTTTCATTTCATTGATATTAAATCTTTCGTACTAAGGAGCTATTAACAGAATCCTTAAAAAAGGATTCCTGTTTGTGTACTATTTCTATTTTTATGGGTAAATAATACAAAGCATATTTTTGCAACTTCGGCTGTAACCGAACAAAGTCTTTTTCGGTTGTAAGTATAATTTCAACTTTTTTTAACCCTTCAATTTCAGAAGAAGAAAACCGATGATGATCGGGATATTTTTTGTGCTTAAACTGTAACTTTTTTTCGTTTAAAAAATCAATTAATGGTTTCGGGTTTGCTATTCCGGTTACCAAGGTAAACGGTTTTTCTTTCAAATAATCTAGTGGTAACTTTTCAGAAACACCATAAATACATTCATCATACACAATTCTAGAAAAATACAACTTTTGTTGGGGTTGTAACTTCAAATTGTATTCAATTTCTTGAAGTTTCGCATAAGCAACATTTTTTGGGCATTTTGTTACCACAATCATATCGGCACGACGCGCTCCTTTTTTTGACTCACGTAAATTACCTGCCGGTAAAACAGTATCGTTTATATAAAGTCTGTTAAAAGTAGTAAGCAATATAGTGTACGAGGGTTGTACTTTTCTGTGCTGAAAAGCATCATCTAATAAAATTACTTCGGCTTTTTTATTTAGTTTTTCTATTCCGGTTTGTCTATCTTCACAAACAGCGACAGTAATTGCCGGGAAATTTAGCTTTAATTGCAACGGTTCGTCTCCAACCTCTTCGGCATTGCTGTTTTTATAAACTTCTAAATATCCTTTTGTTTTTCGTCCGTAACCTCTGCTTAAAACAGCAACTTGGTAATCTAGAGATAAAAAAGAAACCAAAAAGGCTATCATCGGGCTCTTCCCTGTACCGCCAACCGATAAATTACCGACACAAATAACCGGAATCTCGTATTTCTTACTTTTAAACCACCCTTTATCGAAGGCAAAATTACGCAAAGAAGTAACTGCCCAATAAAGCCAAGAAAAAGGAATTAGTATTTTCCGAAAATAATTCACTCAACGAAAATATACTTTTTTATCTTTACCAAAAAATACTATTGTATGATTATTAAAGATGTTATCCGGCTTCTAGAAAAAAATGTACCGCTATCCTATTCGGAAGATTTTGATAATACCGGTTTATTAGTAGGCGATTACAACCAAGAAGTTACCGGAATTTTAGTTACGTTAGACACGTTGGAAGAAGTAATAGAAGAAGCCATACAAAAAAAATGCAATCTTATCGTTAGCTTTCATCCCATTATTTTTTCGGGTTTAAAAAAAATAACCGGAAAAAATTATGTAGAACGAACCGTATTAAAAGCCATTAAAAATAACATCGCTATTTATGCCGTTCATACCGCATTAGACAATCATTGGAACGGAGTGAACGAGGCTATCCTTAACCGACTTCATCTAAAAAACAAACAAATTTTACTTCCTAAAAAAAATACTATTAAAAAATTAACAACGTTTGTTCCCACAGAAAATCTGGAAGAAGTAAGACAAGCTCTATTTGATGCAGGAGCAGGAAACATTGGCAATTACAGTCATTGTAGTTTTAACGTAGAAGGATCCGGAACATTTTTAGGAGAAGAAGGAAGCAATCCCGTAAAAGGAAAAAAAGGCATATTACAAGTAGAAAACGAGGTGTTTTTAGGAATAACATTTGCTAAACATTTAGAATCTAAAATTTTAAAAACACTTTTTAATGTTCACCCTTATGAAGAAGTTGCCTACGAGATTACCACATTAGAAAATTACAATCAAAAAATTGGGATGGGCATGATAGGAGAATTTAAAAAATCGCTTCCCGAAAACGATTTTTTAGCTTTTTTAAAACAAAAAATGAATACTAACTGCATCCGGCATTCAAAATTAACCGGAAAAAACATAAAAAAAGTAGCCGTTTTAGGTGGTAGCGGGAGCTTTGCCATAAATGCTGCAAAAGCAGCCGGAGCAGATGCCTTTGTTACTGCAGACCTTAAATACCACGATTTTTTTAAAGCAGAAAGCAACATCTTATTGGCAGATATCGGTCATTTTGAAAGCGAACAATTTACAAAACAACTATTAGTTACCCTACTTAACAAAAAAATTAGTAATTTTGCACCTGCCTTTGCGCAAAGTAAAATTGTTTTATCACAAGTAAACACAAACCCAATTACCTATTTTTAAATATGGCAAAGAAAAAAGAAACAACAGTAGAAGAAAAATTAAGGGATTTATACGATTTACAATTAGTAGACTCGCACATTGACAAAATAAGAAACGTTCGTGGTGAACTTCCCTTAGAAGTACAAGACCTAGAAGATGAGGTTGCCGGGTTAAACACTCGCTTACAAAAACTTCAAGAAGCTGTTGAAACAATTGAAAATGAAATTTCAAGTAAAAAAAACAGTATCGAAGAGTCTAATGCACTTATTAAAAAATATACCAAGCAACAAGACAACGTTAGAAATAACAGAGAATATAACTCGTTAAGTAAAGAAATTGAATACCAAGAGTTAGAAATTCAGTTAGCCGAAAAGCATATTAAAGAATTTAAGGCACAAATTGAGCAAAAACTATTGGTGATTGACGAAACAAAAGAAAAAGTAAATGCCCGCGAAGAACATTTAAAGCACAAACAGGACGAGCTAAACGAAATTCTTGCTGAAACCGAAAAAGAAGAAAAAGCACTCCTTAAAAAATCGGAAGATTTTGAGAAAAAAATTGAAGAACGATTACTAAAAGCATACAAACGCATCCGTTCTTCTGTAAAAAACGGATTGGCTGTAGTTCCTGTAGAAAGA
>JALWYP010000480.1 GCA_026992695.1 Flavobacteriaceae bacterium | reverse complement strand
CCTGCTTCAATCACGGCTTGTTTTAGAGGTATCCCGTCTGCCAAACGCAGGTTTACAAAATCAATAAGTAAAACCGAATTTCTTACCATAATACCCGCCAAGGCAATCATACCAATAAACGATGTTGCGGTAAAAAAGGCATCTAGCATCCAGTGTCCTAAAATAATTCCTACCATAGAAAGCGGTATGGCAACCATCATTACAATGGGTGCTTTAAAGTTTTGAAACCAACCTACAATTAAAATGTAAATAATAACAATTACTCCTAAAAATGCCATTCCCAAATCTCTAAAAACCTCTAGGGTAATTTGCCATTCTCCATCCCATTTAATGGTATAATCGTCTTCAAACTCGGGTTGTTTTGCATATAATTCATTAAGTTTATACCCTTTAGGAAGTTTTACTTCTTTTAATTTTTTTTCCATTCCTAAAATAGCATAGGCGGGACTTTCTAATTTTCCTGCCATATCTGCCGTAACATACACCACGCGTTTTTGGTTTTTTCTGAATATACTTTTAGCTCGTGTATGTTGTTTTATTTCAACCAAATCGGAAACCGAAACCATAGTACCTTGTTGCGATTTAACTTTGAGATTAGCTATATCCTGAATGGTAGATTTTTCTTTTTCGTCCAGGGTTAATACAATCCCTACCTGCTCCGATGCCGATTCTTTATACAAATTTGTTATCGCTCGGTTTGCCATTGCCATATTAAGGGTATAAACAATTTGTTGTGGCGCAATACCGTAAAGCATTGCTTTTTCTTTATCGATAACCAATTCGTATTCTACTTGATCGTCTTCTACCATCCAATCTACATCTACCACATCGGGTGTTATTTTTAATATGTTTTGTATTTGATTTGCTACATCTATTTGTGTATCGTAGTCAGGACCGTAAATTTCGGCAACAATGGTAGAAAGAACCGGAGGTCCCGGCGGAACTTCAATTATTTTAACATTGGCATTGTATTTTTTAGCTATTTTCTGAATTTCGGGACGTACCATTTTGGCTATATCATGACTTTGCTCGCTTCGGTCATGTTTATCGGTTAAATTTACTTGTATATCTGCCACATTGCTTCCGCTTCGTAAATCATAATGACGCACCAAACCATTAAATGTAATGGGAGATGCCGTACCCACATAGCTTTGGTAATTTACAATTTCGGAAAGTGTGGCAAGGTATTGCGAAATTTCTTTTGTAACTACCGCTGTGCGTTCTAATGTAGTTCCTTCCGGCATATCTACTACTACTTGAAATTCGTTTTTATTATCAAAAGGGAGCATTTTTACCGCTACACTTTTAGTAAAAAACAAACTCATAGATCCTAGTAGCATTAGTACTGTAATACCTAAAAACAGCCATCTTTTTTTAGGATTTTCTATTAAAGGCTTTTCAAAACGCTCATAGATTTTATATATGAAGGTCTCCTCCATTTTTTTATGCTCTTTTGGTTTTTTACCTTTTTTGTCTTTTTCACGTAAGAAAATATACCCCAAATACGGTGTAATGGTTAATGCCACAAAAAGCGAAAGTATCATTGCTATAGAAGCACCTATGGGCATAGGAGCCATATATGGACCCATTAACCCTGAAACAAAAGCCATTGGCAATACCGAAGCAATTACCGTAAAGGTTGCTAAAATAGTTGGGTTCCCCACTTCGTTAATAGCATATAATGCTGCTTGTTTAAAAGGCAAGCGTTTCATTTTAAAATGCCGGTGCATATTCTCGGCAATAATAATGGAGTCGTCCACCACAATACCTGTTACAAATACCAAGGCAAAAAGCGTAATACGGTTTAAGGTGTAATCCAGCATATAATAGCTTAGCAACGTTAAGGCAAACGTAATGGGCACCGATAAAAAAACGACCAAACCACCACGCCAACCCATTGCAAGCATAACAACTAACGTAACCGCAAAGATAGACCCAATAAGGTGTATTAATAACTCCGATACTTTTTGCGAAGCCGTTTCGCCGTAATTTCGGGTAACCTCAACGTGTACATCGTCGGGTAATAAGGTTGTTTTTAAATGTGCTATTTTGTTTATTATAATTTCGGAAACTTTCATCGCATCAGCACCCTTTCGTTTTGCTACCGAAATAGTAACGGCAGGATATTCTCCTCTAAAAGTTTCTTTTTTAGGGCTGGCTGCTCCAAACCCTAATGCTACATACTCTCTAGGTAACTCAGGACCATCAACCACAGCAGCAATTTGTTTTAAATAAATGGGCTGGTTTTGTTGTACACCTACCACCAGGTTTTCTACATCTTGAGCGGTTTTTAAAAATTTTCCGGTAGTAACCAAAAATTCAGAGTCGTTTTTATCAAAACTTCCGGCACTAAGTTGCTGGTTATTGGTTTTAATCATTTTAGCAACCGAAAGAAAATCAACGCCACTTGCTGCCATTTTATCCTTGTCCAATATAACCCGTAATTGCCGGTTTCTTCCTCCAATTTTTTTAGTAATCGATACATCGGTTACCTTTTCAATTTCGTTGGTTAACTCGTTGGCAATTTGTTTTAATTGGTAATCGTCATAATTTTTACTCCAAAGGGTAAGTCCCAGCACCGGAACATCGTCAATAGCACGTGTTTTCACCAACGGAAACGTGACACCTTGCGGCATAATATCCATATGTTTGTTTATCTCGTTATACAGCTTTACAAACGAGCGTTCTATGTCTTCACCTACATAAAATTGTACAATTACCATCCCTTGTTCTTTCATCGAGGTTGAGTACACATACTCTACCCCCGGGATGTTAGAAATAAGTTTTTCCAATGGTTTTATCACTCTCGATTCAACTTCGGTTGGGCTGGCTCCGGGATAACCCACAAAAATATCTGCCATAGGCACATCTATCTGCGGTTCTTCCTCTCTGGGAATTAAAAACGAACTATACACACCTATGACCATAAAAACAATCATAAGTAATACTGTAAGTTTAGAGCCTATAAATCCTTTGGCTATTTTTCCTGCTAATCCTTCTTTCATCTGTTTAATATTTTGGGCGTTCGAGCGGGCTTTCCGTTATATCTCCGGCAAGCCGGAGGATGTCACTTCAATCCCTAACGCATTATTTTTTTATTGTATGGATACTTTTACTCCGTTAAATAATTTTCCGTTGGCTTTAACTATGTACTTTTCTTCGGCATTAAGTCCCGAAAGTACTTCTACTTTATCGCCAAAATTTCTACCCAAACGCAACCAGCGCAATATGGCTGTGTTGTTTTGGCTTACCGTATAAACTCCAGTTAACTCACCATTATGTACTAATGCTTCTGTTGAAACCAATACCATTGGGGAAGTGGTATTGGTTTTTTCAACAGGAAACTGCACCGTTGCATACATACCTGAAAGTATAGGAACATTGG
>JALWYP010000479.1 GCA_026992695.1 Flavobacteriaceae bacterium | reverse complement strand
CAAATCATAAATGTGCGCATTGCTAGTTGTTTAAAAAAAGAAAGGCTACCCGAAACCAGATAGCCTTTATAGTTATTTTTGATTGAGAGTTTATCCTAATGCTACGCGTTCAAATCCAACAACTTTTACATCGTCGCCAATAGATTTAACATAGTCGGAAACACTTTTTTTGTTGTCTTTAATAAACATTTGATTAACAAGTGTATTGTCTTTAAAGAAACGTTTTAGTTTTCCTTTGGCAATATTATCAAGCATTGCTTCAGGCTTTCCTTCTTGACGAAGTTGGTCTTTGGCAATTTCAATTTCTTTATCAATAATCGCTTGATCTATCCCTGTTTCGTCTAATGCGATTGGGTTCATTGCTGCAGCTTGCATAGCAACATCTTTTGCTACCACGGCGGCTCCATCTACATTAGCAGATAATCCTGTTATTACAGCAATTTTGTTGCCTGCATGAATATACGAACCTACAAATGGCGCTTCTAAAGTTTTAAAGGCTCCTATTTCAATTTTTTCGCCTATTACACCTGTTTGTTCAATGAGTTTGTCTTGTACGCTTAAACCTTGATCAAAATCTGCTGCAAGAAATTCTTCTTTAGAGTTTGAGTTTAGGGCTATTTCTGCAAGTTTATGAGCTAAATTTACAAAATCTTCGTTTTTAGCTACAAAATCGGTTTCACAATTTAAAGAAATAACAACTCCTTTTGATGCATTGTTATTTACTTTAGCGATTACAGCTCCCTCACTAGATTCTCTATCGGCTCTTTTTGCGGCTACTTTTTGTCCTTTTTTACGAAGTATTTCGATTGCTTTATCAAAATCTCCATCGGATTCTACTAGTGCTTTTTTGCAGTCCATCATTCCTGCACCGGTAGCTTTTCTTAGTTTATTTACTTCTGCGGCTGTTATTTTTGCCATTTTTATAAATTTTTTAAGTTATAGTAATTGAGTTTATTCTTCCTCTTTAGTTGCTTCCTCTTTGGTTGCTGTGGCAACTGGAGCTACTATTTTTTTACGAGTTTTCTTCGCTTTTGTTTCTTCTTTTTTAGCAGGAGCTTCCTCTTTTGCGGGAGCTTCTTCTTTTTTACCGTTTTTACGTTCTTGCAATCCTTCTATCACGGCTTGTGAAACGGCTTCCATAATTTTTTCAATAGATTTTGAAGCATCATCGTTAGAAGGTATTGGAAAATCAATCACTCGTGGATCACTATTGGTGTCAACCATAGCAAAGATTGGAATTTTTAATTTTAATGCTTCTTTTACAGCAATGTGCTCACGTAATGTATCTACAACAAAGATTGCTCCCGGAAGACGGTTCATATCTGAGATAGAGCCTAAGTTTTTTTCCAGTTTTGCTCGTTGACGATCTACTGCCAAGCGTTCTTTTTTAGACAAGGTGTTAAAGGTGCCGTCTTGCTTCATTCTATCGATAGCAGTCATTTTTTTAACGGCTTTTCTAATAGTAACAAAGTTGGTAAGCATTCCGCCGGGCCATCTTTCTGTGATGTAGGGCATATTTGCGTTTCCGGCTTTCTCGGCAACGATATCTTTTGCTTGTTTTTTTGTTGCAACGAAAAGAATTTTTCTTCCGCTAGCTGCAATTTTTTTAAGTGCTTCGCTAGCTTCTTCTAGTTTTGCAACGGTTTTGTAAAGATTGATAATGTGAATACCGTTACGCTCCATATAAATATAGGGAGCCATGTTTGGGTTCCATTTACGGGTTAGGTGACCAAAGTGTACACCTGCATTTAGTAAGTCTTTGACTTCTGTTTTGTTTGCCATTTTTTAATAGTTTACGTTCCTGTAAAAATAGATAGCAACCTGTCCGTTTTGTTTTGGATTTGGTTTGGATGCTAAACTATTTTCCGCCAAAAGGCGAATAACAGCGGTTAATAATAATTGTTTGTATGAACTTAACAACACGATTGGATGTCTGTAAGAGATATCCAATCGTATTGGGTATGTTAACGTTTTGAGAATTGGAATTTTTTTCGTGCTTTCTTTTGACCGAATTTTTTACGTTCTACCATTCGTGGGTCACGTGTTAATAATCCTTCGGGTTTAAGAACTTTACGATTTTCCTCATCTAATTTACACATTGCACGAGAAATAGCTAAACGTATTGCCTCGGCTTGACCGGTTATACCTCCTCCAAATACATTTACTTTAATATCAAAGTTATCTTGATTATTTGTAAGCATTAAAGGTTGTTTAACTTTGTATTTAAGTGTTCCGGTTGTAAAATAGTTGTCAAATTCGCGGTTGTTAATGGTGATATTCCCTTTTCCTTCAGAGATATAGACACGCGCTACCGCTGTTTTTCTTCTTCCTATAGTATGTAATACTTCCATTATTTGATTTCGTTAAGGTTAATAACTCTGGGGTTTTGTGCTTCTTGGTTGTGCTCTGAACCGGCATAGACTTTTAAGTTTCTAAAAAGTGCTGCTCCTAGTTTGTTTTTAGGAAGCATTCCTTTTACGGCTTTTTCTACAAGTCTGGTTGGGTTTTTTCCGTACAACTCTTTGGCTGAAAGACTACGTTGACCTCCCGGGTAACCGGTGTGTCTAATGTAGGTCTTGTCGTCCCATTTGTTTCCGCTTAGCGTAATCTTTTCGGCATTGATGATAACCACGTTATCGCCACAATCTACGTGTGGGGTAAAATTAGGTTTGTGTTTACCGCGAAGTAATTTAGCAACTTCACTAGCAAGACGACCCAATGCTTGCCCGTCCGCATCTACTAATAACCATTCTTTAGTAACGGTATTTTGGTTAGCAGATACTGTTTTGTAACTTAATGTATCCATAAGTTTTTTGTCTAATTGTTAATTAATCATTGTTTTTATTCCTCAAAAAGCTAACAAAGGCTTGCTTTAGAGGGGTGCAAATGTACTGTATTTTATTTGAATAACAAATCTTACGTATTTATTTTTACAGTCGGTAAAATTATAAAACGTAATCTAACACAAAAGGATTATTAAATTGGTGCACAAAATTTAAAAAACCGCCCATTTATTATAAAATAAACTGGCGGTTTTAGAAAAAGGGTTGGTTAGTTATAATTACTGTTTTATCGCTTTTACATGCCCGTATACTTTTGCGCCTCGCATATTCATTTCTACAGGTCTATCAAAAATTTTAATTCCTTTTACATCGTTTTGTTCGCCTTTAGGAGAAAATGCTTTTACTGCATAAAAACTACCATTATCGGCGACAGCTTTAATATTTATTATATTTCCTTCTTTGTTAATACCGGCAATAGGATAGGTTTTGCCATTTTCGGTAATGGCTTTAATGTCGTAAAAGTTCCCGTTATAGTCTATCGCTTTTAATGGCGAATATTCATCTGTTGTTTTAATAATTTTAATAGGAATTTCCGCTCCGTTAACAAATGCTTTTATAT
>JALWYP010000478.1 GCA_026992695.1 Flavobacteriaceae bacterium | reverse complement strand
CCGTCTATACTCTCATTAGCACTTATGCTTAGCTTATTCTTATTTATTTCCCATTGTTCTAAAAAAAGTTGTTTTCCGGTAAGTGGCTGTTGTTCAAATTGCCATACAAAATCCATAAATTCAAACAAGTATGCGTCAGATTCTTTATTAAAACCCAATTGTTGAATGCAATATTCGCAACCTTCATAAAGTCCTGATTTTTGTAGTATTTGAAAATCTAAATTTATACCGTGTCTTTTTAGTTTTTCTGAAAAAGATTTTGGTGAAGTGTTTAGCAATTCCGAAAAAAAAGTGTGTTGGTCTATTTGCAGGTCAAAGTGTTTATGAAGAAAGTAAAGCAGTTCTATTTTTGCTTGTTCGTTTTCCGGATAAAGAGCAAGTGTTAAAACAGCAATAAGGCATTTTATTTTTGAAGCATATTGCAGTAACAAACTATCTGGTGAAACAACCGGAATGTCTTCCTCCATTAAATATTTTCCCAAATAAGCAGCTTCCTCATTTTTTCGAGTTAAAACGCAAATATCCTTGTAGTTATAATCATTTTCTTTTAGTTTTTTTATAATTGCCAAAACCTCCTTGGCTTGTGTTTCTTTTTTATCTTCTTCCTCGTCGGCTAGCACAAAAGTGAAGTTTATGTACCCGCCTTGTTTTTTGGTGTGTTTTTGTTTGTTTCCATCTTCAAAAAGTTTTTTGTGTTTGGGGTTTCCAAGATATCCGGAAAGGTAGCTGAAAAACCGATTATTAAATTTAATGATTTCTTCTCGGCTTCGATAGTTTGTGTCTAAACTTTTAACCTGTTGTTTTTCTACAAAAGGTTGGTGATGGTTTATAAGTCTTAAAAATTGTTCGGGCAAACCTCCTCGCCATCTGTAAATAGATTGCTTTACGTCTCCTACTAATAATAAAGAACCTTTGTTGCCGTCATGGTATTGTTGCGACAGAGCATTTTCGATTAAAGGCATTAAGTTTTCCCACTGTAAGGCAGATGTGTCTTGAAACTCATCGATAAAAAAATGTCGGAAACGCTCTCCTAATCGCTCATAAATAAAAGGCGCGGGCTGATTTTTTATCTGTTTATTAATGAGTTTATTAAAGTCGGAAATAGGCAAAATGTTTCGTTCTATTTTTAGTTGCTCTATTTCTTGTTGAACTAAATTAATAACCGAAAGTGGTGTGATGTTTTTTAATAACGCCTCGGTTAATTGTATCTTAAAAAGTAATTGTTTTATCGATAAAAACTGTTTAATTATCTCCGGCTGAATGGCTTCCATTACCGAAGCGGTATGGGGATCTTTTTTTGGCAACCCTTTGTTGTACATTGCTTCGCTGGTTATAAGTTTTTCTTGCCATTTTAGTTCAAATTTAACTCCAAAATCCCCCAACGAAATTTTCTTAAAAAATTTAGGTAAATATTGTCCCGAAAAATCGCTAAACTCTACTCCTGATTGCGAGATAAGCGCAAGTGTTTCTTCGGCTATTTTTTTTGCTTCTTGAGATAATTTTCTTTTTTTTGAAAGTAATTGGTTTTTAAACTTAATAAATGTTTTAGTGTCTTTTTCCAGCAACGTTTTTATTTTATCTGCATGTGTTTCGTTGTAAATTAATTTGGCTGCTTTTGCTATGTCTTTTGTTATATCCCAAGATTTATCATCATCTAATTTTTCGAGTGCATAATCTAGAATAAAACGCGTGTTATTTTCGTCCTCTCCTGTTTTGTCAATAAGCCTGTCAACCGCTTCAGAAATAAGAAGCGGGATGTCTAAAAAAACCTCAAAATTGGCTGCTAGTTTTAGCTCTTTTGCAAAGCTTCTTATAAGTTTATGGTTAAAGCCGTCTATGGTTTCAATAGTAAAGTTCGAATAGTGATTTAAAAGGTGTTTTAAAACATTACCCGCTTTTATAGCCATTTCGGAAAACGTAAAATTGGTTTCTTCAGATAAGGCTTTTGCTATTTCTGAAGGTTTTTTTTCCTCATTCCACTCGGCTAATTCTGTTAATGTATTAAGAACACGCTGTTTCATTTCGGCAACAGCTTTGTTTGTAAAAGTAATAGCAAGTAAATATTTATAATAGTCGTTATCCTTCGCTCCCAAAATAACCGAAAGATACTCTTTTACTAACGTAAATGTTTTTCCGCTTCCGGCAGCAGCATCATAAATAGTAAAGGTGTGTGTGTTTGTCAAAATTTATTTTTTTACTAAGGTACATAAAGTTTAGAAAAAACACATTATAACAATTGTCTATAGGATTATAAGCGATACAAACTTTTTTTAATGAAAGTAAAAAGAATATTATGTATTTTTGGAAAAAAGTAAGTTTAACCTTTAAATATAGAAATTATGTCTTTTGAATTACCAAAATTACCATACAGTTATGATGCTTTAGAGCCTTATATTGATGCGCGTACAATGGAAATACACTTAACCAAACACCATCAAGGATATACTAATAACCTTAATAACGCAATTGCCGGAACCGAAATGGAGGGCAAAAGTATTGAAGCTATTTTAGAAAATCTAGATATGAACAACAAAGCCGTTAGAAATAATGGTGGTGGGTATTATAACCATTGTTTGTACTGGGAAATTATGGCTCCCAATGCCGGAGGTAAACCAACCGGTGCTTTAGCCGAAGCTATTAATGATGCTTTTGGAAGTTTCGATGCATTTGCCGATGCATTTGCTGCTGCCGCTAAAACAAGGTTTGGGTCTGGTTGGGCATGGCTTACCGTACACAAAGGAGGTAAGGTAGAAGTATGCTCTACTCCAAATCAAGACAATCCATTAATGCCAAATGTGGGTTGTGAAGGAACCCCAATTTTAGGAATTGATGTTTGGGAGCATGCTTATTATTTAAACTACCAAAATCGCAGACCCGATTATGTTAATGCATTTTTTAATGTAATAAACTGGGACGAAGTTTCTAGAAGATATAACGAAAACAAGTAATTTTATTTCTTTTTAAGAATGAAAAAAGCCGGCAATGATGTCGGCTTTTTTTAATTTTCTATTCATCTTCAGGCTCTTTCATCTGAAAACTATCCATAAAAGCGGTTGTATAGTTTCCAGCTATATAATCTGGATGATTCATTAATTGAAGATGAAACGGAATAGTAGTTTTTACTCCTTCAATAACAAACTCTTCAAGGGCGCGTCTCATTTTAGAGATAGCTTCTTCGCGGCTTTGCGCAGTTGTAATTAACTTTGCTATCATAGAGTCATAATTAGGTGGTATTGTGTATCCGGCATAAACGTGCGTGTCTAACCTTACTCCATGTCCGCCTGGTGCATGAAGAACCGTTATTTTTCCTGGTGACGGTCTAAAATCATTATAGGGATCTTCGGCATTTATTCGACATTCAATAGCATGTAATTTTGGAACATAGTTTACGCCAATGATAGGG
>JALWYP010000477.1 GCA_026992695.1 Flavobacteriaceae bacterium | reverse complement strand
CCAACAAGATCAACTACTTGATAATATGGACTTGGAACGCGAACGCGGTATTACCATTAAAAGTCACGCCATACAAATGGAATATGAATATAAGGGTGAAAATTATGTGTTAAATCTTATTGACACTCCCGGACATGTAGATTTTTCGTATGAAGTCTCTCGCTCTATTGCTGCTTGCGAAGGCGCATTACTTATTGTTGATGCCGCACAAAGCATACAAGCACAAACAATTTCTAATTTGTATTTAGCTTTAGAAAATGATCTTGAAATCATACCCGTTTTAAATAAAATTGACCTCCCTTCAGCCAACCCTGAAGAAGTAACCGATGATATTGTAGATTTATTGGGTTGTAATCCAGAAGATGTAATCCCTGCCAGTGCTAAAACCGGTTTGGGTATTGAAGAAATTATCGAAGCCATTATTAAACGTATTCCGGCACCAAAAGGAAACGAAAACGAACCCCTACAGGCATTAATTTTTGACTCGGTTTATAATCCTTTTCGAGGTGTTGAAACCTATTTTAGAATTTTAAACGGACAAATTAAAAAAGGACAGCACATTAAGTTTATGGCTACCGGAAAAGATTATTTTGCCGATGAAGTGGGAACGCTTAAACTTAAACAAGAGCCTAAAAAAAACATCAAAGCCGGAGATGTAGGGTATTTAATTACCGGAATTAAAGATGCTCGAGAAGTAAAAGTAGGTGATACCATTACCGATTTTAAAAATCCAACACAAAACCAGATTGAAGGTTTTGAGGATGTAAAACCTATGGTTTTTGCCGGTATTTATCCCGTTGACACCGAAGATTATGAGGAGCTTAGAAACTCGATGGAAAAACTTCAGTTAAACGATGCTTCATTAGTATTCCAGCCTGAAAGTTCTGCCGCGCTAGGTTTTGGTTTTCGATGTGGATTTCTAGGGATGTTACATCTTGAGATTATTCAAGAACGACTTGAAAGAGAATTTGGAATGACCGTTATTACCACCGTTCCTAACGTTTCGTACCACGCTTTTACCAATAAAGAACCCGATAAAGTAATTTTGGTGAATAACCCTTCAGATTTACCAAACCCTTCTATGCTCAATCGTGTAGAAGAACCCTACATTAAGGCAAGTATCATCACAAAAGCAGATTTTGTAGGTCCTGTGATGACGCTCTGCATTTCTAAACGAGGCGAACTTACTCATCAAACCTACTTAACGACCCAGCGTGTTGAACTTACGTTTGACATGCCTCTTGCCGAGATTGTTTTCGATTTTTACGACCGACTGAAAACCGTATCAAAAGGCTATGCCTCTTTTGATTATCACCCTATTGGTTTACGTGAATCTAAATTAGTAAAAGTGGATGTACTCCTAAACGGAAATATAGTTGATGCGCTTTCGGCTTTGCTTCATCAGGACAATGCCTATGAAATAGGTAAAAAAATGTGTGAAAAATTACGGCAACTCATACCTCGTCAACAGTTTGATATTCCCATTCAAGCAGCAATTGGAGCCAAAATTATTGCTCGCGAAACGGTTAAAGCACTTCGTAAAGACGTGACAGCGAAATGTTATGGTGGGGATATTTCGCGAAAACGAAAACTGCTGGAAAAACAGAAAAAAGGGAAAAAACGAATGCGTCAAGTGGGTAATGTAGAAATTCCGCAAGAAGCTTTTATGGCGGTTTTAAAATTAAATGATTAAATTAACCCCCACAACTAACGCCCGTTTCTTGTAAATTAGCCAAATAAATGTCATATTTAACACCGGTGTCTTCACCATTAACACTGGCGTTTCCATTGCTCTCTTTACAGAGCTCAAAATCGGGGGTTTGATCAGACCGGCAAGTAGTACACGTAACTTTATCTTCATTAGAACAAGAGACAGTCATCATAAAAAAGAGCGATAATAGCAACAATGTAACATTTCTTTTTAGCATATCTTGTGTTTTCATTCCAACTCGGTAATGGCAAATTCGAGAATGGCGATAGGTTTTTGGGTTAAATTTACTAAATTAGGATAGATCAGATCTAGTTTATCATTAAATTCTATATAATCATCATCTTGAAAATGATTTCCATAGACGCTCGCTCCTAGCCAGTCTATGTAATTATCGCCAGGATAATAATTAGCTATTTTGTTCCAATCTTCATCAGGTTGTCCTTCGGCATCTACGTGAAAAAACCATGTAATATTAGTAGTTCCGTTATTCCTACAAATATCAATTATATGGCGATAAGCATCTCTAAATCGTTCCGGTCCGTCCGGAAGGTTAGGGTCGCCATAATTGGTTGTGGTTGCTCCTCCGTTATAAACGCCGTTCCACGGAAACCAACTGCCGTTTACTTCGGTGCCAAATTCGGCAAGTAGCGAGGTGTTTGTATTAGCTGCATCTATTGCCCATTGTGTTAGTTCACTATCAAAATTGCCATCAATAATACGTTGCATGCTGTACACCGGGTCAGCTTGATCTTCATTAAAATTACTTCGTGCCATAAGACGAATAAACGGAATTTTTCCAGTGGACAAAATGGTGTTAACCGCTTGAGTTGGAAAAACGATTTCATCTATCCAATTGTTTGAAAAATATGCCCAAGCTAGTTCTTTTTGAACTAAATCTTCAAAATAATAAATACGTTCGTCAGTTACAATATCTTCGGTTCCGCCAAAATCGGGATATGCGGCATGGTAAACTTTATTTTCGGAGGGAGCTATTAGTTTTTCATTTTCAATCATTGTTTCCGAAATAAATACAGGCGAAGCTATTGCATCACGATAAGCTTCAATGCTTTGAGGAGATGAATCTACTCGCAAATAGGTTCCGGTAAAATTTTCATGCCACCAAGATACTGCTTTTACTTGCGGATAATCTCCTGCTGCAATGGTGTTAAATGCTTCGGTAATCCAGCGGGCTTTTTTGTTGGGTTCTATCTCTGTTGTGTTAGACGAAGAGCAGGATAATAATAACAAAAATAAAAATGGGGATAGGGTTTTTTTAATCATATATTGCTTTTCACGTTTAATAAAATAACAACAATTTTTATTAAATATTGTAAAAAAAACAGATATAGTCTCTATTTTTGAAAAAAAAAGATTTGTCTATTTTTTACAAACAAATAAAGTTTACTGCTCCATTTGTAAAGCAACTTGTAATCGCGGTTGTTTTGGCTGTTATCTTGTCTTTTATTTTAATTTATTTAGAGCCTTTAAATACCAATAATTTTCATTCAAAACACAAAAGCCTTTTACTTTCGGGATATGGTTTTATTATAGGAATTATCTACTTAATTCACAGCAGAATAGAAACTCATTTTTATATAAAACAACATAAAAAATGGGTGCTTTTAAACGAAGTTATTTCATTACTTGTATTTTTTCTTATTTCAGGTTTTTTTGCTTATTTGTATAACGAGATTT
>JALWYP010000476.1 GCA_026992695.1 Flavobacteriaceae bacterium | reverse complement strand
GTAAAAGAACATTTTCAAGCATTAAGAGTTTTTGAAGAGATTAGGGAGTTTGATGTTTAGAAGACAGATTGAAGTTATAGGGAAAGAAAATCAAGAGAGATTATCTAAGAAAAGTATTTTAATAGTGATTGCATAGCCTTCCCTCTGTGGCTAATCATATTTTTTTCATCGGCGGTTAGTTCTGCAAAAGTACGGGAGTAACCTTCGGGTTGAAAGACAGGATCGTATCCAAAACCAGCTTTTCCTCTTTTTTCTTTAGTGATTTTTCCATTACATTTTCCTGTAAAAAAGAATTCTTCATTACCGATTAGTAACGCAATTACGGTTCTAAACCGAGCATTTCTATTTGTAGTATCTTTTAATTCTGAAAGCAATTTAGTCATATTTGCATCCGAATTAGAATCAAACCCGGCATAACGCGCACTATAAACTCCCGGTGCATTATTTAGGGCTTCTACTTCGAGACCGGTATCATCTGCAAAGCAATCGTATCCATATTTTTGTTTTACGTAGTTAGCTTTGATTAACGCATTTCCTTCTAGGGTTTTAGCCGTTTCCGGAATGGCTTCTGTACATCCTATATCATCTAAACTTAATACTGTAATCGTATCTGGCAAGAGTGCTTGTATCTCTTTTAATTTATTGGGATTGTGAGTAGCAAAAACAAGTTGCATTAGATGTAGAATTTAGTAAGATTGTTAATAAAAATCATCTAAATTATCCAGAAAATCATCTTCGTCATCTATTGCATCTTCGTTTAATTTTTCGGCGGTAAAATGTTTGTCCGGAGCTTCTAAAGGCACTTCTCCATGAGCAAACATAAGATTGGGGTAGATTTGCCCCACTTGAGGCTCTCCAATATCGGCAAGCTCTACCATAAATGTCCACATATTTAAAAAATCATACACATAAAGGAGCTTGGTTTGGTTTTTATTCACCGCATTTTCTAAAAGTGTTTCACTCATTGTTTGAACACTATTTGCTTCGTCGCTCATATCAAAAAGCGGAAATTCTTCTCCTTGTTCCCAATCATCATTACTTTCGTAAAAAGATGCCATTTCTTGCCCTCCAAATCCAAATGCTTGCGTAATGGCATTGTGTAAATCTTCTAAGGTTACTTGCGATTCTATTTCAATATCTCTAAACACATCCTCTTGGGTGTCTAAAATTATTCTAAAACGGTAAATCATGTTTTTTTATTTTACTCTGCAAAGATAGGGATATTTAGAATTATTTTGATTGAAGATTTATTCGATTGATGATTGAGGATTCACGACTCACACCTCACACCTCACGACTGAAAACTAAAAAATCCGGCGTAAGGAAGTAAGGGAAAAACAGCTAAATATATTATATATCTCTTTTCTTCAATATATAATAGGAACCATAAACAAATATTACTGTCCAAGCCAATACGATGATTAGGGTGGTGCTGTGCACCGAATAATCTTTTGAAAATCCATCACCTATTTGGTTTGCTGCACTTTGAATAGCACCCAAGCGTGAAAATGGTTCAACGATTAGATTAGACATAGCAGATAGCGGGAAGAATTGTATAATTTTATCTGCGGTATCTTCATCAAGTATTTTCCAACGTAATAATCCGTAAATAACGCCTTCAATGATATTCCAAACAAATAAAAATCCTAAGGCAAATGCCGAACGCTTAACCAATACTCCTAAAAATAAACAGAAAGAGAAAAAGCCAAGTAGTTTTACAAAATAAGCCAACAGATATTCTAAATCGCTAAAAATGATGGAAGCCTCTGTGTAGTCTGAAAATTTTAATCCTAGTAATAACGATACAACAAAAACAAACAATGTAGATAAAACCGAAAACAACACCACGGTTAAAAACTTAGAAAGTACAAATTCCCATTTACTTAAACCGTCTATTAAGTTTTGTTTTAGCGTTCGGTTACTATACTCGTTTGCCATCATAGATACAATAACAATGGCAAGAAAAAGTTTAAGAATGGCTGCAATGTATGTGTTAAAATGCCAGATATACGGAAAATTAAAAATACCTTGCTCGGCAAGTCTAACGTTTATTAAGGGTATCTCGATAGATGCAATTAAAGCAATAAACGTAATGAGTATAAAATAGACTAACGAAATTACTTTCGCCGATTTATTATATCGTAATTTATGAAGTTCTATAGCAAGTAGTCGTAGCATTTTTTTAGTTTTGATTTTTGGTGATTTCTAAGAATTGTTCTTCAAGGCTTTCTTTTCGGTGTACCAAATAGGAAAGTGTTATCCCTTTTTCAAAAAGCATCTTATTTAAATCATTTCCGCTCATTTTAGAAGCTAAATAGGCAACTACAAAATCGCCTTCTATTATTACTTTTTTAAAAGCAGGAATTGCTTCTAAAACATGTTTTAATTTTTCCAAATCATCGCTTTGCAGCGTAAAAAACCCTTCGTTTGAGGTCATTCCGTCAACGCTCCCCGAATAAAGGCTTGAACCTTTTTTAAGAATTACCACGTGTGTACATACTTTTTCTACTTCATCTAACAAATGCGAAGCCAATAAAATAGTGGTTCCTTGTTTGGCAATGGATTTGATGATTTCTCTTATTTGGTGAATACCCTCAGGATCTAATCCGTTTGTTGGCTCGTCTAAAATTAAGATGTCAGGGTCATTAAGCAACGCCGAAGCAATTGCCAAGCGTTGTTTCATACCTAATGAATAGGTTCTAAACTTGTAATCTTTTCGTTCTTTAAGTCCTACCAACTCGAGTTTTTCATCAATCTTTGAAGTGGAAACATCTTTTATTTTACAGACCAACGCCAAATTTTGAGCAGCAGTCATATAAGGATAAAAGTTAGGTCGCTCAATAATTGCTCCAACACGTTTTAATGCCTGATGAGTTGAAATAGTACCGTCAAACCAAGAGTAGTCTCCCGAAGTTTTATTTACCACATTTAGAACAATACCAAGTGTAGTAGATTTTCCGCTTCCGTTGGGTCCTAAAATTCCGTAAACATTTCCTTTTTCAATAGTTAACGATAGATTATTAACAGCCGTAATCGGACCGTATTTTTTGGTAAGATTTTGAATGGTGAGAATGGGCTCCACTAAGAATTTATTTTTGTTGGTTGGGTATATGACGAATGAATGGTGCTTATGTTACAAATTGAAATTAAAATAAAGTACAAATTACGAAATACCTTATACTAAATCGAATTCACAAGCCGTGTACAGTTAGAAATACGGAAGAATTTTTGTAAATAGCATAAAACTAACAATTAATTATAAGCTGTGTTGGCAAGTGGGTTTTATTCTATTTTAATTTTCTTTCCTAAAAATTTAGGTTTATCTTATTTATTTACAACTATTAGTTTTAAAGATTCTAACGATTTATTCATTTTTACCCTTCATGTTTTGTTTGCTTTCATATTTTTTTACCTTTAAATCTTTAGCTTTAAT
>JALWYP010000475.1 GCA_026992695.1 Flavobacteriaceae bacterium | reverse complement strand
GATTGACACTTGGCTCTCTAAAATAAACAGGAGGAAGCTGCGCATGCGAATCTGTCATATGCAAGATTCTAACATTACCAAAGCTATCAAGCTTATAGTAATCTTCCATTTTATATTTATTTGATGGTGAATATCTTGTATGCGAGTTAGCAAAAACTGGAGCAGCTCCAAGAACCGCCATCATATACATAAATTCTCTTCTATTAAGCATTAAAACTCCTATTTTTTAAGCTTAGAACTAAGATTAATAAGATGGTTATTGGATTAAAAAAAGCCATCCATTTTTTATATTTTGTACCTCCTTTTAAAATAGCTAACACAAAAACAACAGAAAGAAATGCTACTATAAAACGAAGTATCTTCACTAAAATTTCGAGCAGATTTGTATAGTTGTCTAACAGGGTTTGATATACAGTAGGAGTAATTTCGGTTTTAAGATGAACAATAGTTCCTAAAAAAGCACGAGAACCAATCCAAACACAACCTATTGAAAAAGATACGATTCCTAAAATTAAAACACTGGTAGCTAAAAATTTGTTACCAGATTTAAGCATGTTATAGATATGAAAATAACCTGCAAAATATAGAGGAAGACCTACTAGGGCTAAAAAATGTCCAGTTTTTAAATTTTCAATAGAAACAAATTTTAAAAATTCATAATTAGCTGCAAAATCAAGAACATGGTTGCTATAATGAAGTAAATACTCACCTGTGCCTACTAAAATGGAAGCCAAAATTCCTAAATAACCCAACAATCGAGTAGTTTTCATATTGCAAGTTTGGTTTTGTTAAAAAAGCTAAAGATTCTTCTGAATAAAAAATATAACAAAAAAGCCACCGGAACAGCAACAAGCAACCAACCGATAAAACCACATAATAATTCAAAAGACAACCCTCTTAAGGTTCCTAAAAAGCTATCTTGAAAACTTTCTTTAATCGCAGAAACAGTAAGTAAGGTATGTTGTGTTCCAACTATTGAAGCACCTATATTAATAAAAGGAATAAACAATAAAAACTGAAGCGGTGTAGCCAGATAACTTACCGCAATCATTATGGATAGATTTAACCGAAGTGGTAAAGCCAAACAAGTTAACGCAATGGTTGTAACACCATATACAGGGAAAATAGAAACCAATAATGAAATTACAATACTTAGAGCCAATGCACTTGGAGAAAGCCCTTGTTTAAACAGTTGTTTTAATTTATACCATAAAGAAGAAAAAAACGCCATGTAAGTTGGTTCAACCTTTAAGTATGACGTAAAAGGGTAGGTAAACTTACGAGTAGAGATTCATGATTATGGTTTAATATCCTTCACCTTTAGCTGAAGACTTTTTGT
The DNA here is from genome assembly GCA_026992695.1 of Flavobacteriaceae bacterium. Lineage (GTDB taxonomy): Bacteria > Bacteroidota > Bacteroidia > Flavobacteriales > Flavobacteriaceae > Marifrigoribacter. Next base: position 9,972 of record JALWYP010000475.1, on the reverse strand, counting down.
GCCGTTCCATTCATTTTCATCAATGGTAAAAACGGCTTTAAAAAGTTTTCGGTCTTTAATAAACTCGTATTTTTCGCCTAAATTAAACCCGATTCCCACTATTTTTCCGGTGCCGTTTTGCGTTACCGTAAACCGAAGATGTTTCCCTTCTTCACCCACTTGTTTTCCATAACCGGTATCTTGCAGGTTTTCCGCCATAAATACAGGAGTCATATTTCCGGGTCCAAAAGGAGCAAATTGCGAAAGTATTCGGTGGAGTTTAGGAGTAATTTCCGAGAGGGTTATTGGGGCGTCTATTTTAATTTCTCGGGTAAGCAATTTCGGATTTATAGTTTGCGAAACCACTTCTTCAAATTTGGCTTTAAACGCTTCAAAATCTTTTTCAAACAAGGTTAATCCCGCCGCATATTTATGCCCGCCAAATTGCTCAATATGTTCCTTACAGGCTTCTAAAGCTTCATACACATCAAAATCTTTTACACTTCGTGCCGAAGCCGCTAATTTCTCACCGCTTTTAGTAAAAACTAGGGTAGGACGGTAATAGGTTTCAATTAATCTGGAAGCAACGATACCGATAACGCCTTTGTGCCAAGTTTCATCATAAACCACTGTAGTAAAGCCTTCTTTTTCATTGTTTTTTTCTATTTGTAACAGTGCTTCTTGGGTTATTAATTTATCGGTGTCTCGTCTTTCGGTATTAAATTGATTAATATCTACAGCATATTTTGAAGCTTGATTAAAATCGGTTTCGGTAAGGAGTGTAACGGCGTGGTTTCCGTGTTTCATTCTTCCTGCAGCATTTATTCTAGGGGCGATGATAAAAACCACGTCGGTAATGGTGAATTTTTCTTTTTTGGCTTGCTGCATTATTGCTTTAAATCCGGGTCGCGGGTTTGAATTAATCACTTTTAAACCGTGATAAGCTAAAATTCTGTTTTCACCGGTAATAGGAACAATATCGGCACCAATTGCAGTGGCTACCAAATCTAAATAAAGGAGTAAATCCTCTATAGTTTCTCCTCTTTTTGAAGCCAATGCTTGAACGAGTTTAAAACCTACACCACAACCACAAAGCTCTTTGTAAGGATACTTGCAATCTTCTCTTTTTGGGTCTAAAACGGCTATTGCTTCTGGTAATTGTTTACCGGGACGGTGGTGGTCGCAGATGATAAAATCGATATCTTTTTTATTCGCATAAGCAACTTTATCAATGGCTTTTACACCACAATCTAAGGCAATCATTAGACTAAAATCATTGTCATGAGCAAAATCAATTCCTTGGTAAGAAACACCGTATCCTTCGGTGTAACGGTCTGGAATATAGGTTGCAATATTGGGATAAAATGTTTTTAAATAGGAAGAGAGCAACGCTACGCTGGTGGTACCGTCCACATCATAATCGCCGTATATTAATATGTTTTCGTTATTGTTTATCGCTTTTTCAATACGTGCTACCGCTTTATCCATATCCTTCATTAAAAACGGGTCGTGAAGTTGATTTAAATCGGGTCTAAAAAAATCTCTCGCCTGTTGGTAATTGGTAATTCCTCTTTGAACCAGAAGTGTTGCAATAATGGTAGCAACCCCAAGCTCTTCAGAAAGTGTGTTAACTAGTATAGGTTCTGGTTTTGGTTTAAGAGTCCAACGCATAGATGCAAAGTAAAGTAATGATTAAACTGTAATTTTTTTTGAGTATGGTTACGAAAATACAATTTTTTTGTACATTAGTAGCACTTAAACTAACTGCTTTTTGTGTATATCTTCCCCCTCAAAAAGCATAAGATTATTTGTTATGAAAAAAAATTACTTTGTATGGGTGTTTATTCTAATAGGTTTTTGGGGATTTTCGCAAGACGGAAGCCCGGATCTTAGCTTTGGAAATAATGGGATTGTAGAAACCGATTTTGGTAATGATTGGGATTCCAGTATGCTTGTAACTACAGCGCCATCGGGCACAATTTTTGTCACGGCTGAGGCTGCTTCCTTATATCCGAATGATAAAATAATTATTAGTTATTTGCCTAACGGAAGCATCAATAATTCGTTTGGAACAAATGGTGTTTGGAATGATGCTAATTTTCAAGATTCGTATTTAAAAATTTTAACTACCGGAGAAGATTTGTTGGTCTTAACTACCAATTCTTCCGGAGATTTTATTCTTATTAAATTACTTGCTAACGGAACATTGGATACTGCTTTTGGAAACAGCGGTGAGTTGGTAGTCGCAACCGGAGATCAAATTGCCCGAGATTTTATCGTTTTGGAAAACAATAATATTCTTGTCTTAGGAAAGGAAACCGGCGGAGGCATTTCGCAACTGGTTCTTAAGCGATTTTTGCCTAACGGAAACTTGGATACTGCCTTTGCAACCAACGGAGTAGCAGTGCTTCAGGTAGCAGACGAAACAAATTCTCCTTCAAGATTGGTTACGGATAATACCGGAATGCTTTTTATTTCCGGAAAATTTAAAAACACCGGAGAAAACACCTTTAACGGAGTAGTAAAAGTTTCGTCTTCGGGAGTTGCAGATGCCGATTATGGCACTAATTCTATAGCTCAAATACCTGCAGATAATAACTACTCTTGTGGAAAAATAGGCGTATTAAGTAACGGAAGTATTATTGCTTATTGTGATTATGCAGACAATGTTAATGAAATAATTTATTCATATACGTATAAGTTATCAGCTTTAGGGTTCCAAGACACCTCTTTTGGCAACAATGGATTTATCGATAATTACGGTTTAGGGGATGTTTTAATTCAAGAAAATGACAGAATTGTAATTGTGGATTTAGGATGGGATTTTTTTGAGGGTGGAGGCATTTTAACACTAACACGTTTTCATCAAAACGGACAGTTAGATGCTACATTTCAATTTCAACACAACTTCTCTGAATTGGGGAGTCTAAATGCAGCGTTTCAACCGGACGGAAAAATTATCGCAACGGGAGGCTCTATGTGGTATAACGGAGACCCTAACATAATTGTTTTTCGTTATAATAATACGGTTTTGGGAGTAGATGATGTTTCCGGTAATGAAATTTTTGTTTATCCAAATCCGGCTTCAAACCAAATTAATATTAAAGGACTTACTCAAAACAACTTGCCCTACTCTATTTTTGATGTTACCGGAAAAAAGGTGCAGACCGGCGTGCTACTAAACCAAGAAACCACCCTCGATATTTCTGCGTTACAGCAAGGAATATACTTATTTAAAACCCCAAGAGGGATAAGAAAGATTATTAAAAAGTAGAAGCGGGTTGTTCTTATTAAAAAGTTGTACATACTAATAATACCTGTGTTACTTTTGTTACCATTTAAGACAAGATAGTCTTTTAAATTTGCATTAAAACTTAAATAATAGCATAACCATGGGTTATTATAACTTTATTTTTGCACTATTCTTAATTAGTTTACAAACACTTCAGGCACAAGATTCAAAAAAGAAATTTACTCCCACGGCTGAGCTTCATGGTAGAATACACTACGATTTTGAATTTTTACACCAAAAAGACGGAATCGCCCCAGGAGAAGATTATTTGTTTAGCGGACAACAATTTAGAAGGGTTTTTCTTCAAGCTAAGGGAACTATTTTTGACCACATTCGCTATGTAGCTCAATTTGCTTTTAATGGAGGTGAGGTAGCATATAGAGATTTATATATTGCTTTTACAGATCTTCCGGTAATTGGCGGTGAATTAGCTTTTGGAAGTGTTACAGAACCCACGGGGTTAGAAATGGAAACCAGTAGTAAATACTTGGTGTTTTTTGAACGTTCTATGATGACTCACACACAAAATTTTAGATGGAATTCCGGGTTTCATTATAGTAATTTTGGTTTACTTAACGGAAAACTAGGCTTACAATTATCCTATGCTTTTAATGGAGACCATAATGAAGGCTTTTTAGATAAGCAATTGGATAGAGGGCAACATTTTGTGGTGCGGTTTACCAGTTTGGTTTACCAAAAAAAACAAAAAAACATTTCAGTTCATCTGGGAACTCATTATGAAAACAGAAAACGAGATAAAGAGCCCGCCTCTTATACCTTATCGTTTAGACCTGAAAATCATATGGGAGAAACCATAAAAGTTGTAATTGATAGTTTAAAAACACAGCAAGATATTGGGTTTGAACTAGCCGGCACAATAGGGTCTTTAACCCTCCAAGGAGAGTACGAAATTGCAGGTTACAATACGGAGGAAAACGGAACATTAAACGTAAACGGTTATTATGCTTCAGCATCCTACTGCCTTACGGGAGAACATCATCAATTTAAAAAAGGTGCCGAAACACGACTGATTCCTAATAAAGATTTTAATTTCGATAAGGGGGGCTGGGGAGCTGTTGAATTAGCAATCAGGTATTCTGTTTTAGATTATTCAGATATTGTTACTACCGGCTACAACGACAAGGTTAGTAATGTTACCTTAGGTGTTAATTGGTATTTAAATGCGCATACACGGTTTGTATATAATCACGTAATGAGTGATTTACATTCTCCCGAAGAAAACCCGCTCTTGCAAGCAGACTTGTTTAGGGTCTTAGTTGACTTCTAAACCCAATTTGTACAACACCTTGTAAAACTAATCTCAATACTAACTAATTGTTGCTCCGTTATTAATCTCATCGTCAGGGTTGATAAACACTAAGTTGCCTTCGGTGGTTTCGGTCATTAAAATCATTCCTTGACTTTCTACTCCTCGTAATTTTCTTGGAGCAAGGTTAACCAAAACCGTCACTTTTTTACCAACTACTTCTTCCGGCGAAAAACTTTCGGCAATTCCCGATACAATGGTTCTTACGTCTATTCCGGTATCTACCTTTAAAACCAAAAGCTTTTTAGTTTTAGGCATTTTTTCAGCTTCAATGATGGTTCCTACACGCATATCGAGTTTGGTAAAATCATCAAATTGAATGGTATCTTTTTGAGGTGTTATTTGAGGTTGTGTTTTTTGCATTAGATTTAGTTTTTTGGTTGCTTCCAACTTGTCTAATTGTTGTTGAACTTGCACATCTTCTATTTTACTAAAAAGCAATTCGGCTTTTCCTATGGCATGTCCAGCCGGTACTAAAACTTTTTTTTCAGAAATATCTTTCCAAACTAAAGAATTTTTTAACTGAAGTATATTCTTTAACTTTTTTGAAGTAAACGGCAAAAAAGGTTCGCTTAATACCGCTAATACCGAAGCGATTTGCAAAGCAACATACATCACGGTTTTTGTGCGTTGTTCATCGGTTTTTATTGTTTTCCAAGGTTCTTCGTCTGCTAAGTATTTATTTCCCAACCGCGCCACATTCATCATTTGGGTTTGTGCTTCTCTAAAACGATACCGTTCTATACTATCTGCTATTACCTTAGGATAATTTTGCAGTTGTGTTAGCACCTCTTTGTCTATTTCAGAAAAATTTGAAGGAGTAGGCACAATGCCATCATAATATTTATGGGTAAGCACTACCACGCGATTTATAAAATTACCAAAAACAGCTACCAGCTCGTTGTTGTTTCGGGCTTGAAAATCTGCCCAAGTAAAGTCGTTATCTTTGGTTTCGGGGGCATTTGCCGTTAGTACATAACGCAGTATATCTTGTTGATTTGGGAAATCTTCTAAGTATTCGTGTAACCAAACCGCCCAGTTTTTACTGGTAGAAAGTTTGTTTCCTTCGAGATTTAAAAACTCGTTTGCCGGTACGTTTTCGGGTAAGATAAAACTTCCTTCGGCTTTAAGCATAGACGGAAAAATAATACAGTGAAAAACGATGTTGTCCTTTCCTATAAAATGCAATAGTTTTGTGTCATCATTTTTCCAATAGGGTTCCCAGTCTTTACCTTCTCTTTCTGCCCATTCTTTTGTGGATGAGATATACCCGATAGGCGCATCGAACCAAACATATAATACTTTTCCTTCTGCACCTTCTACCGGAACGGGAATTCCCCAATCCAAATCTCTTGTAACGGCTCTAGGTCGTAATCCATCGTCCAACCATGATTTGCATTGCCCTAACACATTGGTTTTCCAGTTGTTTTTATGTTGTTCTAAAATCCATTGTTTTAACCAGTCTTGGTATTGGTCTAGTGGTAAAAACCAGTGTTTGGTTTTTTTTAGGGTTGGCGTGTTTCCAGTAATAGCAGATTTAGGATTTATTAAATCGGTGGCGTTGTGCGAGGTTCCGCAAGCTTCGCATTGGTCGCCATAACTTTCTTCGTTGCCACATTTTGGGCAGGTGCCTACCACAAAGCGGTCTGCCAAAAACTGCTGCGCTTCTTCATCATACAACTGCTCTGTAGTTTGTTCAATAAACTTTCCGTCTTTATACAATTTTTTAAAAAAACCGGAAGCGGTTTTATGATGTATTTTAGCCGAAGTACGCGAATAATTATCGAATGAAATACCAAAATCTTCAAATGATTTTTTTACTATTTTATGGTATTTATCTACAACTTCTTGAGGTGTTATTCCTTCTTTTTTTGCTTTTAAGGTAATGGGCACGCCGTGTTCGTCACTTCCGCAAACAAAAAGAACATCTTTGTTTTGAAGTCTTTGATAACGAGCATAAATATCTGCCGGAACATATACACCGGCTAAGTGTCCTATGTGAATGGGTCCGTTTACATACGGTAATGCGGCGGTTATAGTATATCTTTTAGGTGCTTGTTTCATACTGTGGTTTAAAAAAGCAAAAGTAACTAAAAAACACGGTATTTGTGTTATTCTTTTTTTAGACCTTATAAGTTTGGGTTATATTTAGTAATGAAAAAATATAACAGCTACTCTACAAAAAAACCTTACTAAAAGTAAGGAAAAACCATACAATGGGCTGTAAATCAAAATTTTAACACAAAAAAATTGTAGAGTCTCATTTTTTTTTTTATAGCTTAGACAACAAATCTCGAAAAAGTAAAAATGCTTGCAAGCCATTTTGTACTGCCGGTTGCAAACGGTAGTGTGACAGAGATTTTATTGTTTAATTTTAAAACTAAAAACGTATGAAATCAAAAATAATTACATTGTTATTGTTAAACGTAACTTTGCTTGCTTTTGGGCAACAACAGGATATTTGTGCTACGCCTGATGAGGGTAGTAGTTATTATGCTACCAACTATAGTAATAGTATAGACCCTGCGTATTTAGATACCTTTGACCCGGTAGTGTATAATATTAAATTTTGGGAAATAAACTCGGAAGACGATGTTCCTTCTAACAATCAAATAACAGAAGATATGGTACTGGATGCGGTTGCAAGGATGAATATTGCACTAAATGATGCCAAGATATTTGTTAAGTATAGAGGATTTGAACGATTTGCTTCAAATCAGTTTGATACAATAACCGTTGGAGGAGCCAGTTCTTATGGTAATATGAAAGCTTGGGCAGCAAGTAACGGATATAAGGAACCCAATGCTATTAATGTGTATATGCCCAAACACTCCGGCGATGGCACTACTAATTTCTCGGGTATTGCCACTCCGCTCGGAGCCGTTTTTGCGATTCGCTTTGAAGCGGTAACCACACCCGTCATGCTTCACGAATTTGGTCACGTACTGGGATTACCTCATACTTTTATTGGTTATAATTCTTCTAATTGTGAACATGTTACTCGCAACCCCAATGACCCCAATTATAATGCAGATGAAAAAGGCGACAAGATTATAGACACGCCGGCACAGGACAGAATGTGGAATGATGTTGACCCGAACACTTGTGAATATATTGGTAATGGTAGTGATTGTGAAAATGAACTATATGTAATTACATCTGAAGACACCAAGAATTTTATGGGTTACGGCGGGTTACGGCTGTGCGGTGACAGATTTACGGTAGGGCAAAAAATACGAATGCGAGAAAGACTCTTAACGTCTAGTACTATGGCAAATGCCGAGGGAACTATAGCATCTTTATATGAACCCTATAAAGGCGAATATTACCTGGCTGGGGCTTACGACCCAACAATACATACCCCGTACTTTCAGCCCGGATTTAACTACCGATTTGTTGAATGTGACGGAAATTATCCGCAACCGGCAGATTTTTATGATATTTCGTATCCTGTGAATTGGACAAATGTTTTATTGGCAATTACAGAAAACGATACCAACTACGGTAACATAAAACACCCCAACCACTCGGCAATTTATATTGAAGAAGTAGATCAAGTAGGTAACGATAGTGATTACTATGATTATCCACGAAAATGTTACGATAACAATAACAAAGCAGCCGGAAGCGGTATTGTTACCAAGTTTAACGATGGTGTGTTAAATGCCAACGTAACGGTTATGCCCCAAGACTCCACCGCCATTAACAACCCACAGTTAATACAAAACCTACAACCCGGATTGTATAAAATAGATAAAGTGTATAACAACGGAGCCATAGACCAAACTATTATTTTAAAAGATAATAATTAATTTTAGTAAATTTAACCCCTGATGCACCATAGATGCTGTCAGGGGTTATAAATATATAAACAATGAAAAAAATAATATTCGTATTACTAATCAATATTTTTTTATTTAAAGGATTTGCTCAAACGGGTTTTAGTGAAGAACAAGTAATTACTACCAATGTTTTAAATCCAAATAAAGCAATATGTTTTGATATTAATGGGGATGGTTTTAAAGATTTAATTGTAGCTTCCAAGGGAGACGATTCAGTTAGTTGGTATGAAAATTTAGACGGTTTGGGTAATATTGGTGATAAAAATAGTATTACAAACAACTTACCATCTGCAGATTATGTTAATGCGTCAGATATTGACAACGATGGCGATATAGACATATTGTCTTTAAGCCCTTCGTCTAATCAAATTGTTTGGTTTGAAAACTTAGACGGAAACGGTACTTTTAGTAATAAAAAGATTATAAATAACACACAAGATGTTCCCAAAACTGTTATAGGCAGCGACATAGATGGAGACGGAGATAACGATATATTAGCTTGTTCAAGATTAGATAATACCATTGCTTGGTACGAAAACGTAGGAGGACAAGGCAACTTTAGCGGGATGAATATAATTTCCACAATAGCAGAAACAGCAATTAGTGTGGATGTGGAAGACATAGATGGAGATGGCGATATAGATGTTATATCGGATAGTTCAAGTAATCAAAACCCTGCTTGGTTTAGAAATATGAATGGAGAAGGCATCTTTGGGAGTGAGCATATTATTACTTCTGAAAACTCAGGGACAATGTTTGTGCTTGCTACCGATTTAGACGGAGATAATGACAATGACATTGTCTCGGTGGAATTTGGAGGAAATACTATTGCTTGGTTTGAAAATTTAAATGGCTTTGGGACGTTTGGACCTAAACAAATAATTTCTAATCCAGAGCTGCCTATTATGGTTGACTCCGGTGATATTGATAATGACGGAGATATTGATATTGTCTCTGTTTCAATAGGAGATGGTAAATTAGCTTGGTATAAAAATGATGGTTTAGGTAATTTTGATACTCAAATTACAATATCTAACCCTATAAATCCAAGATCTTGTTATATTGCTGATATAGATAATGATGGTTATAAAGATATTGTAACCGTTGATATTGAAACTTATAGGGTTTCTTGGTACAAAAACCTTACCTATCTCGGTATAAAAGACCAACCCTTACAAGCACTAAGTATTTACCCAAACCCCGCAACCAACGCTTTACAAATAAATAACCCTAATAATGTGGAGATAAAACATATACAAGTGTATAACTTGTTGGGTAAAGAAATGATACAAGTGCAGGGCAATAACAACACGATAAATGTTTCCGGTTTACAACCCGGTGTTTACTTTGTAAAACTAATAACGCAAGAGGGTGTTAGGAGTTTTAAGGTTGTGAAGGAGTAAGATTACAATATCTTATATGGCTTAGTTATTCTAAACAATTAAGTACTGTTTTTCTTTTGAAGAACAATTAAAAAATGATCGGCATAGTTAGCCAAAAAAGAAAAAGCAAACACTTTTTCCAATCTTTTT